>JACQAG010000047.1 GCA_016195085.1 Pseudomonadota bacterium
GACGTCAAGGGAAGGGTGATCGTGCTGCCGGCGGCGAACTTCCCCGCCGCGATGGCGGGGATGCGCACCTCGCCCATCGATGCGGGCAACCTCAACCGCAGCTTCCCCGGCGACCGCGACGGCACCCCAACCTGGATGATCGCCCACTACATCGAAACCGTGCTCTTTCCCATGGCCGATGTGGTTCTCGACATCCATTCCGGCGGCTCCAGCCTGCTCTATATCCCGAGCGCGCTCGTGCATGAGACGCCGGACAAGAAGCGCATGGCGCGGCTGATCGAGCTCGTCGAGGCCTTCGGCGCGCCCATCGGCTACGTGACCCATGGCCGCAAGGACGACCGCACCGGCACGGGTGCCGCCGAACGGGCCGGCACGCTTCGTCTCGGCACCGAGCTCGGCGGCGCCGGCATGGTTGGCGTAGACTCGACGCGGATCGCCGAGGCCGGCGTTGAGCGCATCCTCGAGTATCTCGGCATCCTGAAGCCGACCCAGCTCAGCCGGGCCAGGCAGAAGACCCGGCTCATGGATGTGATGAGCCAAGCCTATTACGTCTATGCGCCCGAGTCCGGCCTGTTTGAGCCCTATGTCGATCTGGGTGCCACGGTGAAGAAGGGCCAGCCGGCGGGTGCGGTGCAGTTCGTCGACAATCCCCTGCGCCAGCCGGTGATGACCTATTTCGGCCATGACGGCATGGTCTTGTGCAAGCGCGTGCCCGGCCGCATCGAGCGCGGCGACTGCCTCTTCCATCTCGCCACCGACCGGCGTTGAACGGCGGCATCGAATGCCCCCACCCCGACCCTCCCCCAAACAAGTTGGGGGAGGGAGGAGGAGGATCGCGTCTAGCTCCCTCCCTCGCCGGAGGCGGGGGAGGGTTGGGGTGGGGGCATTCGCGAGATGAGCGAAGCAGATGCGATCGGTGGCACCGGCTCAGGCGCTGGTGTCGTCGGTCTCGGTTAGAACGCAGCCATTGATCCGCCAGCTCCCGTCCGGCTGCTGCTCCATCATGTAGAGCGCCATCACCGGCTTGCCGTCGGGCCCGATCACGAGCACGCGCTGGGTGAGTTGGCCTTGATAGTCGACGATGTCGCGAAACTGCACGTCGCGCGGCCGGTAGACCGGCCTATAGCCGCCCCGGACCATGGCCATGAAATTCTCCGGCGTGCCGAAGAGGCCATGGATCATCGGCGAGGCGAAGGAAAAGGCGAGATCGCCGTCGTCCTTCTGGAAGGCCTGGATCTGGTTCTGGATGACGGAGCGGATCGCCTGACGATCCGACTCGCCCACAGACGGGCTAGCCGCCTCAGCGCCTCCGCCGGCGAGCCAGGCAACAGCCATCAGCAGGCATACAAACAGTCGAAGCGGCGCGGCGCGGGGCTGCATGGGCGTCTCCCTCATCGAGGACTGCCGGCGCTGAAACCAAGCACCGCAATGGTGCCAGGCTCCGCCGCCGAACGCCAGGCCGTGCACCCGATTGTGATGGCGCCATGCTGAGCACGCCCGGCGCCAGGCGCGGTATGGTCGTGGCGCCCCGCCACCTCGCCGTCCATGCCGGACTCGCCGTCCTGCGCGCGGCGAAAACGCGGTCGAGGCGATGGGCGTCACCCATAGGCGCGGCGTCAAAGGAAGAGCTTGGCGATCTCGCCTACTGGCAAGTACAACCGCCGCCCAATCAGTGGCAGAAAGCGATAGTGCCCATAGAAAGTCCATGCATGCTCATCCTTCGCATCGACGACGAAGGCAAAGCTGGCAATTTCGCTGCGCAAGGTCCGGCTGAATGCGTCGAAAAGCAGCAATTCGCCGAGCCGCCGGCCGCGATGCCGAGTATCGATCGCAAGCCGACCCATCAAGGTTGCGGGAATCATCGGATAGCGCGGCAAACGTTTCGCCAAATTCGAGGGGAGATCGGTTAGCGAAACGCTCGTCGCTGAGAGCGTATAGTAGCCGGCGATAATGTCGTCGCCTTCCGAAACCAAAACAAAGCACGACGCGACGCGCCTCCGCGCATCCTGACCGGCTTGCGTCCAGAGATAGCGGTCGAGAGGCTCTACTCCTGAAGAGAAGCCGGACGGGTCATGGCGGCTAGCGAGCGCTTCGATCCTAAACCGCTCGGCTGCCGCCGACACTCAGCGCTCGATAGCCGCGATGTAGCGTCTGGCGGCGGCACGCAATCGCTCGATCGGCTCGCGCGGCTTCAGGAGCGATTCCGCAAAAGCGCGGCTCTGCTCGGCATTGAGCCTAATTATCTGCAGCTCATCGATCGTGCGCAGCGCGGCCTGTTGGACGCTTGAGACCACGAAATCCGTCAAGGTGCGTCCCTGCAGTTCCGCCGCGCGTTGGAACAGGGCCTTCTGATCGCGCGAAATGCGCGCCTCCAGCCGTTCCTTGCGCGCCTGCGGGCGCCTTGTCGTTTCTGCGGCCCTATTCGCCATCAGCGTCACTCCGTGCCCCAAAGGTATGTACGGCTAATCGCCGGACAATTCAAGAACTCTACCGTGATCGAGCCCGAAGGGTGAAAGGCCGCATCATTGAGAGAGCGAATCCAGCTGGAGGCAAGCGCGCGAATCCCGCGGGGTGGCCAGAGTTCGCTCGCCTAGAGAGTATTGGGCCGGTTTTCGGCTCTACTTCTGCTGAGAACACTCTTCGCGCTGCCTCTATCGTCATGCAACCTATGGACACAGTAATGACGTGCCCGCCAACGTGCTCTGCCGGGTTGGTCAGCTCCGGCTACAGACTCGTCAGCAGAACACGCTCCAAGCCCAATTGGAGGACGCTATGAACTTGAACGATCTCCTCGCAAAGCAGAGCATCGATCCGAGCCTGGTCGTCGTCATGCGCCATCGGCCTTTCGAGGAAGAGCTGAGACAGATCCTGCCATGGCTAGCGGCAGAGAAGCCGCGCCTGTACAACGCCTACCAGCAGTCCCGCTATGAAAGGCAGGAAAAAGCGCTGTCGCGCGCCCGGTACATCGTGTCCCTCATTGGGCATGAACCCGATCGCGCGCTGTTCGTCGGCGTATACAAGGTTGGCGCAACAAGGACACTCAGTCGCAAGCAGTTCTGGGAAATTCCTGCTAACCTCGACCTCAGATCATTTGGGATGACCGGGTTCTCAGAGAACGACAAGCGAAATTCCACCCTGTTGTTCGAACTCGACCAAACCGACGTCTACGCGAAATGGAAGGGAAAACTCGTCCTCGGCTGGCCAGGCGGCGGACGCACCTGGTGTCGTTGGGCAGAGCGTAACGAGTTTCCTGTCGAGGCTATCCTTGATGAGAGCTTGCTGGTCCGTGCCATGCCCATTGCCGAGGAGCTTAGACTGTCATGGAAGGAGCTGACGGCGCTCCCGAAGTCATGGGGAATAAGCTTGTCCCAGTGGCGTGGAATCTACCTGATCGTCGACGCATCGGATGGAAAAGGCTATGTCGGCTCAGCCTATGGCGCTGACAATCTCCATCGACGTTGGTTGAGCTACGGAGCGTCGGGCCATGGAGGGAACAAGAGGCTCCGAGAGCGCGACCCGTACAATTTCCGATTCTCGATCCTGCAACTCCTAGCCCAAGACACGGAAAGCGAACAGGTGCTGCGCATCGAGAGCAATTGGAAAGAGCGCTTGCACACGCGCAAATTCGGCCTCAACGACAACTAAGATTCACACTCCGGCCTGCAAAGGTGAACCATCTTCTCCGGCCGGCTCATCTCGGCAGATCGAGCGCGCTCTCCACCACCCTCACCGTCATCTTCTCGGCACGGCCGCGAATGTCGATGTCGTGCCGGGGAAAGCGGCCGAGATCGACGCCGGCCAAGGCCTCGACCGCGCTGGAGACGATGAGCTGCGCCTTGAACTCCTTCGACAGGCTCTCGAGCCGGCTGGCGCTGTTGACGGCATCGCCGATGGCGGTGAGCGAGGTCGCCCGTCCGTAGCCCATCTCGCCGACGATCGCCGCTCCGGCGTGAATGCCGATGCCGATGCGCAACGGCTCGGAGAGCTCGCTCGCCAGCGAGGAGTTGAGCGTCTGCAGGTTCTCCGCCATGGCGCGGGCGGCGGCGAGCGCCTCCTTGGCGCCGGCGGCGGGGCTGGATTCGATCCCGAACAACGCCATCACGCCGTCGCCGATGAACTTGTCGACGCGGCCGCCGGCGCGCTCGACCGCATGTCCCATCTCGGCGAAATACCGGTTGAGCAGAAAGACCACGTCGAAGGGCAAGCGGTGCTCGGAGAGCCGGGTGAAGGCTCTGAGATCGGCGAAGAGGATGGCGATCTCCTGCTCGCGCCCGGCGAGATAGCCCGGCCGCCGCAACGCCTCCCTGGGCGTCGCCGTCGGCGGCAGGAGCGGGCTCACCTCGAGATCCGCGCTCGGGCGGATCTGGCAGGCCAGGCGCACCTTGGGCGGCGCTCCCACCCGGTCCAGGACCTTCTGCTCCTCGGGCAATGGCGGTTCAAGGAGCTCAGCACCGGCGCCGACGCGCACCCGGCAGGTGGAGCAGCGGCCGCGGCCGCCGCAGACCGAGGCATGGGGTATCACGGCCGACCGGCTGGCCTCGAGCACGGTCATGCCGGGCTGGATGACGACCGCTCGGCCATCGGGATAGCGGAGCGTGATGCCGCCCCGCCGCACCTCCACCAGCTGGCGGACCCAGCGCGCGAGGAGGACGCAGGCAAGCGCCGCGGCGAAGCCGATTTGGATGTCATCCTGCAGCGCCAGCAGGCGCTCTTGCATCTCGGCCGAGGGCTGGCCGATGGCAGCCAACGCCCTTTGCAGCCAACGCTCGTTCTGGGCGAGGATGAGGACGTTGCGACCGGCAACGCCGAAACCGAGCAGCGCCAGGACCGGCATCAAGAGGACGGCCCCATAGAGGTAGGGGACGGAGCGGGAATACCAGGGGCTGAGCCTCAGCCAGAAATGCAGCCCGATACAGCCATGCAGCCAGGCGACCAGCAGCACCACAACCTGCAGCAGGCCCGTCTGGGGGTTAAAGACCCAGTAGCTGAGCAGCACGTATGTGTAGCTGTCGTTGATGTCGAGGAAGTCGTGGGCAAGGCGGGTGCCGAAATAGTGCTGCAGCAGCATCGGCGGGATGCTGAGGCCGAGGAGCAACTGGGCCGCTTCCCAGGGCGGCATGCGGAGGCTGCGGCGGCGGTAGATCGACCACAGGGCCAGCAGGATGTGGGTGCCAAAGGCGGTGTAAAACACCACCGAAACCGGCGGGAAGCGCCAGAAGCCGATGAAGACCTGGCGGGCCAGTTCGAGCGCGTCCAGGGAAATCAACCCGAAGGCGTGGTTGGTGAGATGTGTGACCACGTAGGTGAAAAGCACGAGCCCGGAGCCTAGCCGCGTGCGGCGCACCATCAGCGCCCAGTCGACGCGCAGGGCCGCCATCGTGACGGTTCCCATGGCTGGTGCGCTCATGCTATCTCCCGGTGCCGTCCTCGGCTCCAACCTAGCACGGGGCGCCTTTCCGGCCGCCACGATGTTGCCGCAATTTGCTCTTTGCAATGCCGTGCCGACGGATGGCCGCTTGCGCCGGCGCGGCGCCGACGACAACGAAGTATGAGGGAGTCCGCATGGCGGCGATGATCGAGATCGAGGGCCTGACCAAAAGGTTCGGATCCATTCTCGCGGTCGATCACATCTCCTTCGCCGTCGATCACGGCGAGGTGCTGGGATTTCTCGGGCCGAACGGGGCCGGCAAGTCGACGACGATGAAGATGATCACCGGCTTCCTGGCACCCAGCTCCGGCTCGGCCCGCGTCTGCGGCTTCGACGTGGCCGATCGTCCGATCGAGGTGAAGAAGCGTGTCGGCTACCTGCCGGAGGGCGCGCCCGGATATCCCGACATGACGCCGGCGGCGTTCCTCGACTTCATCGCGCGCATCCGCAGCTACTCCGGCGCCGAGAAGCGGCGGCGGGTCGCCGAAGCGGTCGCCAAGACGCAGCTGGACGAAGTGCTCTACCAGCCGATCGACACCCTATCCAAGGGCTTCAAGCGGCGCGTCGGCCTGGCGCAGGCGCTCCTGCACGATCCCGAGGTCCTGATCCTGGACGAGCCCACTGACGGGCTCGACCCCAATCAGAAGCATGAGGTGCGCACCCTCATCCGCGCCATGGCGGCGGACAAGGCGATCATCATCTCGACCCACATCCTGGAGGAGGTGGACGCGGTGTGCACGCGGGCGGTGGTCATCGCCCAGGGCCGCATCGTCGCCGACGGGACGCCGGCCGAGCTGGAGCAGCGCTCGCGCTATCACAATGCCGTGACCATCCGCTTGGTGAACGGCGCCGATCTCGGCCCCATTCGCGCCGCCCTTCAGCGGCTCTCCAGCGTGGCCGCCGTCGATGCCGACGGCACCACCAACACGCTGACGGCGTTTGCCAGCAATCGCGACCGCATCGTCGAGGAGGTCGGCCAGATCAGCCGCGAGAACGAGTGGCCCATCGCCGAGATTCGCGTCGAGCGCGGGCGCCTCGACGAGGTCTTCCGCCGCGTCACCCAGCCCTGAGCGGGAGCAGAGCACGAGCATGCTGAACACCTTCACCATCTTTCGCCGCGAGCTAACGAGCTACTTCATCACGCCGCTCGCCTACATCTTCATCGTCATCTTCCTCGCCACCGCCGGCACGCTGACCTTTTTCGTCGGCAATTTCTTCACCCGCGGCCAGGCCGATCTCGAGCCCTTCTTCGGCTTTCATCCCTGGCTCTACCTCATCCTGATTCCGGCGATCACCATGCGGTTGTGGGCGGAGGAGCGGAAGACCGGCACGGTCGAGCTTTTGCTGACCCTGCCGATCTCGATGACCCAGGCGGTCCTGGGCAAGTTCCTGGCGGCCTGGGTGTTCGCGGGCATCGCGCTCGCCCTCACCTTTCCCATGTGGATCACCGTCAATGTGCTGGGCAGCCCCGACAACGGCACCGTCCTCGCCGCCTATGGCGGGAGCTGGCTCATGGCCGGCGCCTTTCTTGCCATCGGCGCGGCGATCTCGCCCTTGACCAAGAACCAGGTGATCGCCTTCGTGCTGACCACGGCGATCTGCTTCATCTTCACCGTCAGCGGCTCGGGCCTGGTGCTCAACTTCTTCAGCGGCTGGGCGCCGACCTTGGTGGTGGACACCATCGCCGCCTTCAGCTTCATCACCAACTTCAACGCCATCGCCCGCGGCGTCATCGACTTGCACAACCTCATCTACTTCGCCTCGATCATCGCCTTCTTCCTGTTCGTCAACGTGCAGCTGGTCGACCTGAAGAAGGCCGGGTGAAGGGGAACCGACCCATGGAATCGCGCACCCTCAAGAGCCGCCAGACCCTGACCTTGATCGCGATCGCGCTCGGCCTGGTGCTGTTCGTCGCCGTCAACGTGATCGTCAACCACACCCTGCGCGCGGCGCGCGTCGATCTCACGCAGACCCGGCTCTTTACCCTCTCCGAGGGAACCCACCGGATCCTCGGCAAGATCGACGAGCCGGTCACCATCAAGCTGTATTTCTCGCCCCGGCTCGGGCGCGAGATCCCGCTCTATGCCAACTACCATGCGCGCGTGCGCGACCTGCTGGAGGAGTATGCAAGCCTCGCCGGCGGCAAGCTCAAGACCGAGTATTACGATCCGACACCTTATTCCGACGTCGAGGACCGCGCCGTCGCCTACCGCCTGCAGGGCGTGCCCATGGAGGCGGGAGGCGAGCAGGTGTATTTCGGGCTCGCCGGCACGAATTCGACCGACGACGAGGAGATCATCCCGTTCTTCCAGCCGGAGCGCGAGCGGTTCCTCGAATACGATCTGACCAAGCTCGTCTACAACCTCGCCAATCCGAAGCGCCGCCAGGTCGGCCTGATCAGCGCCTTGCCGATCGCCGGCGATGCCATGCCGCGAATGCCCGGGCAGATGCCCGCACCCTGGGTGGTCGTCGACCAGATCCGCCAGAACTTCACGCTCCGGCAATTCGGCAGCGATACCGCCAACATCCCCTCCGACCTCGACCTCATCATGGTCGTGCATCCGAAGGAATTGAGCGAAGACGGACAATATGCGATCGACCAGTTCGTGCTGCGCGGCGGGCGGGCGCTCATCTTCGTCGATCCCAATTCCGAGGTCGATGCCCAGCGCCCGAATCCGAACGGCGTGCCGGGACCGACGGCCTCCGACCTGCCGACGCTGTTCAAGGCCTGGGGGATCGAGCTCGCCCAGGACCGGGTGATCGGCGACCGCTTCACCGCGATGAAGGTGAATGCCGGAACCCAGGCGAGGCCAAGGGTCATGGATTACATCGCCTGGATGAGCCTCAAGGCTCCCAATATGAACCGCAACGATGCGATCGCCGGCGAGCTCAATCAAATCAACCTCGCCAGCGCCGGCATTCTGAAGCCCACCGAGGGTGCGGCCACCAGCTTCACGCCGCTCCTCTATGCCAGCCCCGGAGCGATGTCGCTCGAGGTCGACAAGATCAAGTTCGGGCCCGATCCGGCGCAGCTCCTCAAGGACTACAAGGCCGGCAACGAGCAGCTGGTGATCGCGGCCCGCGTCTCGGGCCCGGCGAAGACCGCGTTTCCCGACGGCCCGCCCAAGGTCGAAGGGCGTCCGCCGGTGCCCGACCGCGCGCCGCACATCGCCGAGAGCCAGGGCCCGATCAACGTCATCGTGGTGAGCGACACCGACATGCTGGATGACCGCTTCTGGGTGTCGAGCCAGGACTTCTTCGGTCAGCGCGTGGTGCAGCCGAGCGCCAGCAACGGCGATTTCGTCGTCAACGCGCTCGACCAGCTCATGGGCGGCGGCGACCTCATCGGCCTTCGCTCGCGCGGCATCTCGGCCCGGCCGTTCGAGCTGGTGCAGTCGATCCAACGCGACGCCGAGCAGCAATATCGCTCCAAGGAGCGCGCGCTCCAGGACAAGCTCAGGGAAACCGAGAAGAAGCTGAGCGATCTGCAGACGCGCGATCAGGCAGGAGGAGCCGCCATCCTCTCGCCCGAGCAGCAGAAGGCCATCGAGGACGCGCGCCGCGACATCATCTCCACCCGCCAGGAGCTGCGTGGCGTGCAACGCGATTTGAGGCAGGACATCGACCGGCTGGAGACGACGCTCCGGGCCGCCAATATCGCGCTCGTTCCGGTACTGGTGGCCATCTTGGCGATGGTGCTGGGCTGGGTCAGAATTTGGCGCCGGCGCCGCCGCGCGGCGACCGCTTGAGATAAGGGAGAAGCAGAGCCATGCGTCCCAATACCGTCGTCGCGCTCGGCGCGGTGACCCTGATCGCGACCGGCACCGCCGCCTATCTCGCCTATCAGCGCGCCGCGGCGACGCTGGGCCGGGTCGCGAGCGAGACCGTGCTGCCCGGCTTCATCGCCCGCGTGAACGATGTCGCCTCCCTGGAGTTCAAGCGCGCCGCCGGCACCGTCTCGGTGGCGCGCTGGGGCGATCTTTGGGTGATGCCGGATCACGGCAACTATCCCGTGCGCTACGAGGTCATCAAGCAGAACTTGGTGACCATGGGCGAGCTCACCACGGTCGAGGCGAAGACCGCCAAGCCCGATCTGCATGACCGCATCGAGGTCGAGGACGTGACCGCCAAGGACGCGAAGTCGACCCTGGTGTCGGTCAAGGACGCGCAGGGTCAGACGATGGCTGAGCTCATCGTCGGCAAGCGCCGCTACGCGCCGATCGGCGGCAAGGACATGGTCTATGTCCGCAAGCCCGGCGACAACCGCGCCTGGCTCGCCGTCGGCGTTTTCGACTTGCGGCCGCAAGCCTCGGAGTGGCTGGTCAGGGAGATCAGCAATGTCTCCGACCGGCGTTGGCGGCTGATCAGCTTCAGCCATCCCGACGGCGCCACCGCGTCCTTGTCGCGCAAGGACGTCGAGCAGCAGAACTACGACGTCGACGGGCTGCCCGAGGGCCGCCAGATCAAGCCGCCGGGGGTGGTGAATGCGACGGCGTCGGCCTTCGAGTTCCTCAATCTGGACGATGTGACGCCTGCCGGCCAGCTCACCGACACCACGCCGGTCGCGACCTCGGTCTTCGAGAGCTTCGATGGGCTGGCGATGAACGCGGTCTTGAGCGAGAAAGACGGCGCCTTCTGGGCCACCTTCTCGGCCGAGGCGAGGCCCGGCGCGGACGGTGCGGCTCCGGCCGACACGGCAAAGGACGAGGCGGCGGCGCTCAACGAGAAGCTCCGGCCCTGGGCCTACAAGCTGCCGGAATGGAAGGCTAACTTCTTCAAGCGCAAGATGGATGACCTGATCGAGGCGGCGAAGCAGTCGTAGGTGCCGCCGACCGGCCCCAGGCGTTGCCCCCGCCCCGGCCCTCCCACAACAAGTTGGGGGAGGGGGTCACAGGCTTCCGCGTCTACTCCCTCCCTCGCGCAAAGCGCGGGGGAGGGCCGGGGTGGGGGCACTCGCCGCCGGAACGCCGCCAGAACTATCGCCTGACCAGCAGCGCCTCTTGCTCTTCCCGCTCGGCTTGCATCGCCTCGATCTCGCCGGTCATGAAATCGCGGAGCGAGACGATGCCGCGCACCCGCCCCCGCTCGACCACGGGCAGGTGACGGAAGCCGCCCTCATGCATGAGGTGAAGCGCGTCGACCGAGCGCTGGTCCGGAGCCACGGTGGCGGGGTCGCGGGTCATGACCTCGGCGAGCTTGGTCTTGTTCGGGTCGAGGTCGCGGGCGACGACCCGGTTCAGGAGGTCGCGCTCGGTGAAGATGCCGACGAGGCGGCCGCCTTCGCACACCAGTGCCGCGCCGACGCGACGGGCGGCCATCTGGCGCGCCGCCTCGCGCACGCTTTGGTCGGGCGTGAGCTGCACCAGGTCCTGGTCGTGCACCACGTCCGGGATGATCTTGCGAATCATCGGAATTGGCCCTTCATATCCCCTCCAGCGATTCGTCGGGATTATGCGCCGGGCGCGTCCCGGCCTCAAACCGTTTCCCCAAGCCTGCCAAGCCCTGGTCCCGGCCTCCGGCAGGGCCGCCGCGGCTGGTGCCTCGGAGCTAGCCCCTATTTCTCCCCGGGATCGGCGCAGCCGAGGCTTCTTCGGGGTCCTGGAAGCTGACATGATGGGGGCGGGAGAAACCGAGGGCTCGGAGGCATGGCGGAGAAGACGCCGTTCCTGAATGGCGACCGCGGGCGCCGGCCGCGGCCGAGCTGGCGCTACCTGCTGGCTTTGGCGATCCTGGCCTTGCTCGCCGGCGGCATCTATGCCCTCGAGAGCCAGGAGAGCGCCAGGCTCGGCACCTATGCGCGGCTCGTCGATCTTGCCGCCTGGCAGCGCAGCCTTGCCTTGAAAGCGGTGCTGGCGGCCCATGATCTGATCGCCGGCGCCAGCAGCGATGCTCGGGCCGACGCGCGCGATCGGCTGATGCTGGCGATCGACGAGATGGCGATGGTGCGCGACCGGCTGTCGGCGACCGCACCGCTGCCGGCCGAGGCGGCCGTGGCCCTGGGCGGGTTCCTCGACCGGGCCCGGGCCCTCGCCGAAACCCCCGACCCGCCCACCGATGCGAGCCAGAGCGACTACCAGCGCGTGGTGGCTGACGGCGCCGGGCCGGTCGTGGCTGCCTTCGATCGCCTCGTCGGCCGCTTCCAGAGCGAGGCCCGCGACGCAGCCGAGCGCCTCGGCGACATCGAGCTGGCGGCGCTTGCCGCGAGCCTGGCGGCGCTCGTCCTCGTCGGGCTGCTGCTGCTCCGCCCCTTGGCGATCCGGGCGCGGGCCGCGCTTGCCGCGGCCCAGGCCCTGCAGGCGCTGCCCGCTCCCGCCCCTCAGCCCAAGGTCAGCGATCGGCGGCAGGGGGAATTCCTGGTCGATCTCGAGCAGGCGATGACTGGTGCGGTCAAATCCGTCGTCGGCTTGTCCGATGTCCTGGTCCTGGGGGCGGCGGGGCCGCTCAGCGAGCGGCAAAGCGACTTTGCCCGCCGCATTCGCGAGAGCGCCCAGAAGCTTGCCCTGATGCTGGAGGATGTGCGCGAGCTGGCCTTGATCGACGCAGGTAGGCTCGCCCTCGACGAGCGGCCGGTCGATCTGAAGGAAACGGTGATCGCCGTGCTGCGCACGCTCAAGGGTGTGGCCGAAGAGCGCAACCTGTCGCTGATGCACAGCCTGCCCGTGGACGCGCCACGCCTCAGGGCCGATCCGGCCCGCCTCAGGCAAATGCTCTTGAAGCTGCTGCACAATGCCATGCGCTATTCGCCCCAGGGCGCCAGCATCCATGTGCGGGTGGCGATCGCCGGCCATGGCGGCATGACCATGGCGGTCGAGGACGCGGGTGTCGGTATCGCTCAAGAGGACATTCCCCGCGCGCTCGCCCGCCTCGGACGCCTGGGCGAGCCCCAGATCGCGAGCGGGGGGGCCTCCGGCGGACGACTCAATGGCGCCGGTCTCGGCCTACCCCTTGCGAAGGAACTGGTGGAGTTGCATGGCGGCAGTCTCACGCTCGCGAGCCAGCCCGGCAAAGGCACCACCGCCACCCTGTCGTTCCCGGCCGAGCGCACGCTGCGGGGACCGGCCGGCGCCAGCGCCCAGCCGGCGGCAGCGGCGGGCTCTGCCGACTGAGGCTTAGCCCCTAGTTCTCGCTGGGCTCGGGTGGAGAATGGGGAGCGAGGCGGGCGTCGACAGCGGCACCTGCCGCTGGCTGCGGCGCTGGATGGAATCGACGGGGAATCCCCAAACGCCGCGGCTCTGCGCCTGCGCCAGCCGCTCGTACTGGCGATATTCGTAGGGCGCATCCGGCCCGGCGAGCGCCCAACCCTGCAACAGCATCCAGGCCGATAGGTCTTCCCCCTCGAGCCGGCAGAGGCCGACGATGGTGCCGTCGGGATCTTGGCGCATCTCCTGGCAATGCACGAAGTTGCTGCCGATCTTGAAGCCGAGCTGCAAGGCCGAACGCGATCCGCATTCGACCGGCCGCTCGAAGGTTCGGCACTGGCGCTCGCTCGGGGGAATCATGATGCCGTATAGCCGCACCGGCCGGCCGCCCACCGACAGCACGCCGTCAGGGCGAACGATGGCGTAGCTGGAGATCTCCGCCCTTGCCGGGAGGCCGGCAAGCAGGCATGCGAAGACGAGGAAAGTGGCGAGGGCGCGCATGATGCGCTAAATCTACGCACGGCATCGTGGCGTTACCATGGCGGCCCTCGGGTTGCGCGTCGGACGCGCCGCAGTCGCCAACCGCTCGCGCATTGCGATGGTCTATCCCCTTGTCGTAGCATCATATTGACCCTGCGCCCGACTGCTGGCGCACCTATTCCCCGAGTGGCATTGCGAGGTCGGACTTGAGCCAAATGCCGGAATCGGCAACCGCGGGCGGTGCCGAAGAGCGCCGCGACGCTTCCGGCTGGCTTGTCCGCACGACACAGCAGCCGATCTTCATCCTGGGGCGCGCCCTCTATCGCCTCGTGCCGCTCCCGCCCGAGCGCAAGGCGCGCATCCGACACCAGCTGCTCACCGCGTTCAGCTTCCTGCTGCCGCCCGCCCATCGCCGGCCGACCCTGACGCCCGGCCCGGAGAGCGCTCCCTTCCGCGTCGCCAACCACCTGCCCGGCCCAAGCGGTCCTGCCGCGGACCCGCCGATGGTCTCCGTCATCATACCGATGTATGACAAGACCGAGTTCACCCTCCGTTGCCTTGTCTCGATCGCCGCGCATCTCCCGAGCCACCGCTTCGAGGTCATCGTGGTCGATGACGGCTCGAATGAGGACGTGGCGCCGCAACTGCCCCGGCATCCGTGGCTTCGCTCAATTCGCAGCCCCGTCAATGAAGGCTTCGTGCATGCCTGCAACCGCGGTGCGACCTTGGCCCGCGGGCGCTACATCCACTTCCTCAACAACGACACGGAGGTGGAGCCGGGCTGGCTCGACGAGCTCATCGATACCTTCGAGCGGGTGCCGAATGCCGGGCTGGTCGGCTCGATGCTGATCTATCCCGACGGTCGGCTGCAGGAGGCAGGCTCGATCGTGTGGCAGGACGGCTCCGCGTGGAATTACGGCCGCCATGACGACCCCAGCAAGCCCCCTTACAACCACTTGCGCCCGGTCGACTATTGCTCGGGTGCCAGCATCATGGTGCATGCGGCGCTGTTCCGCGAGCTCGGCGGCTTCGATGCGCTCTATGCGCCGGCCTACTACGAAGACACCGACCTCGCCTTCCGGCTGCGCTCCCTCGGCCTCAAGGTGCTCTACCAGCCGCTGTCGCGCATCGTGCACCACGAGGGCGTGTCCTCCGGCACCGACCTCACGCGCGGCATCAAGTCGCACCAGGTGGCCAACGGCCGCAAATTCCTCAGGCGCTGGAGTACCGACCTCGTTCGCCATGGCGCACCCGGCTCGGTGCCTCAAGACGGGATGGATCGGCACTTTCGGGGGCAGATCCTGGTGATCGATGCGACGCGGCCGGAGATCGGTCGCGCCAGCGCTCCCGTCGGCGTCGGCGCACTCATGCGCGCCTGCCTCGAGCTCGACTTTAAGGTGACGTTCATTCCCGAAGCCGATGCCGGGGGAGCGCTCGCCGACGCCCTGGCGCTGCAACGCCTCGGCGTCGAGGCGATCCTGCGCCTGCCGATGGCGCGGCTGGGTGAGTTTCTGCGCGCCCATGGCAAGTCCTTCACCGCCGTGGTCGTGGCCGGACAAGAGAATGCGCGACCGGCGCTGCGCGAAGCGCGCCGCTTCTGCCCTGGCCGCCCCATACTGCTCTTGGATGTGCCGCGCCGCGCGGCGACGTCAGCGGCCGACCGGCTCGACGATCTGGATCTCTTGCGCGCCTTCGACCTGACGCTGGTCGCCAGCGGCGCGCTGCCGCGCCGATTGGCGGAAGCGGCACCGGATCTCAAGCTGGCGCTGTGGGCGCCGGTTCTGCCGCAGCTGAACGAGGCCCCGCCCTACGCCGCGCGACGCGATTTGCTCATCGCCGGCGACTTCCGCCAGAGCTATATGGTCGACGCGAGCCTCTGGTTCGTCCGCGAGATATGGCCTGAGGTGGCTGCTTCCCTTCCCGGCGCCATGCTTTGGATCGCCGGTCAACAGCCGCCGCCGAGCCTGACCGCTCTCAAAAGCGGCCGCATCAACCTCGCCACCACGGCGGAGGCCGCCCTTCGCCTGCAGGATGAGGCGCGCCTGCTGCTGCTTCCCCTTGGCTACTCAGCCGAGCCCCAGCAGAGGATCGCCGGTGCCAGACGCGTGGTCGCCGGAGCCTTCGCGCGCGGCCTTCCGGTCGTGGCGACGTCGCTTGCCGTCGTCGGCATCCCCAACAGCAACGGCCCGGAGCTCGTCATCGCCGAGAACGCAGAAAACTTCGCAAACGCGATCGGCGCGCTCTACGACGATGCCAGCCGATGGCAGGCCGCCTCCCTCGCTTCGCTCGCGCGCGCGGCGGTCGAGCGCGCGGCCTTGGCCGAATGCGGCGCAGTCAACGATATTCTCGCGGCCGTCGGAGTGAGCGGCGCCAGTCACAAACTCGACGCCGTACCTTAAGATGGGCCGGGACGATCTGCTCGAGATTAAAGATGATCGCATTCGGCGGCAGTTGATCGAAATAGGAGGGATCGATTAGCTGCCCGCCGAGCACGATCAGCCTGACAGCTTCTAAGGGTGGCTCGATGATCTCTGCTGTATGCCCCACGGCGACGAACCCATGCTTCAGGGCGAGCGCGACCTCCTCGAAGGCGTCGCTATGGGGAAAGCCAGGGGCCGAACGATCCAGATACCAAAGCCCAATTCCGTCACAATCAGCCGCTTTGGGCCCGTCTCGAAATGTGACGGTATTTGAAGACGATCAGCGCCCAGAAGCGCGACCGATCCTTCGCAAACGAAATGGCGGTAAGAACTGCCTCCAATCGTGCCCCCCTTTTACAGTCCGGACTCTCCCAAACAGTTCAAAAAATGGCTGTCATGCACGCCAAGTTGGCTGTCATCCGGGGAATCCCGGCGAATGCGCATCGATCAACAGAGCGCTATGGCGTTGAAAGCATCGCTGTAGCGGTAACCGAGAGGCTGCTGAATTGATCGAGCCGTCCCGCTACCTTGAGCTGGTGAAGAAGGCGCTCGTCAACGAGCTCTACATCGAAGCCGAGGCGGAGATTATCTACCTGCTCGACTGCATAGTCAGACAGCAGGACGTGGATATCACGGTGGCGTCTCGGATTCGGGACGCGCCGGAGATTCTGCAACGCGTCGCCGAGGGCAAGGCGATAGGCCGCACATTCTTCCACATCGCCAAGCATATCATGAGGATCGACGAGCTCGGCCGCGATGCTCTGATTAACCCGTTGCGCGGCGCGGTCGAGGTGGCTCACACCATGATTGGCCGCGCCAGGCTGGATAGTCTGCACGCCTGTCTCGACATGATCCAGTCAGACGCCGTTCCAGGCGACTTGATCGAGACAGGTATCTGGAGGGGCGGCGCCACGATCTTCATGCGCGCATGGCTTATGGCCCACGGCATCACCGACCGCATCGTCTGGGCCGCCGACAGTTTCGATGGCGTGCCCCCATCCACACTGCCGCAGGATGCCGCGATGGATCTCTCCAAGCGGACCCACGCCTTCCTGGCAGTTTCCCGCGCCGAGGTGGAAGAGTTGTTCCGCCGATACGACCTGCTGGACGGGCAGGTGCGATTTCTGCAGGGCTGGTTCCGCGATACGCTGCCTTCGGCGCCGATTGAGAGTCTTGCCGTGCTGAGGCTGGATGGGGACCTCTACGAATCCACGATGGACGCCCTGGTGGCTCTCTACGACAAAGTTTCACCAGGCGGTTTCGTCATCGTGGATGACTATTATAGCAACGCAACGTGCGAAGCGGCCGTCTGTGACTTCCGCGCGGCACGCGGAATAAATGCCGGCACGACCGATATCGACGCCGACGCGCTTTACTGGCGCGTGCCGTAGCGAGTTGGACGCCTTCAAGCACGGCGTCGAACTTGCCGTCTGCATTCTTCGCGGTTCTAAGTCTCAATTCATCGGACGTCGCAAATTAACCTTTGCGTTCCCGCGGCGGAAATGCCGGAAAATGATCGGCTTTCATGAGCTCGCAGTTTAGATTGTAATAAGGATCATAGGGAAGAATGGCGCCCCAGCGCTTATGCATTGTGGCGATTTCGCCCTGGTATCGAGCGTAATTATTCAAATCCGTGTCGGAACTGCGTGACGCGGATTCATGATGGCGAAGTACAGCGTGTGGCGACCAAATCAACGCGTACCCTGCCCGACGCAGTCGCAGGCATAAGTCGATATCGTTGTAGGCGATCCGCAGCCTTTGTTCATCGAGCCCGCCAACCTCCTGGTAAACAGCCTTGCGCAAAACCATGCATGCGCCGGTAACGGCGGATACTTGTTGGCATACTCTGAGCCGCTGTTGATGTCCCGGTGCTCCATCAGGCGAACCGGCGTAAGCATGTCCGGCGACGCCGCCCGCACCAAGAACCACGCCAGCGTGCTGTATTGTGCCATTCGGATATAGCAATTTTGGACCAACAGCGCCGACTTCCGGGCGCACGGCGTGCGACACGAGTTCGTTCAGCCATGACGCGTCGATGATCTCAATGTCATTGTTCATGAGGCACAGTAAGTCGCCGCTTGCCTTGCTGACGGCATAGTTATTGAGGCCGGAAAAGTTGAATGCACCGGGGCGGCGAAAGACGCGGACGCAGGGCTCTTTGGAAATACGCGCCAGGTAGTCAAGCGTCTCAGGCTCGGAGCTATCGTTGTCTACGACAAGAATCTCCTTGTTTGGGTAAATTGTCGCCCGCATCAAGCCAGAAAGGCATGTTCTCAATAAGGGTAACCTGTCGCGAGTTGGGACAATAATGGAGACGAGCGGAGCTGGGGTCGGTAAGGTTCTTCGTATCCGCCGTGTCGGCCCGTTGCGCTCAACCACCAGGGACGCATCAAGATGGTTGAGTCTTTCCTGAACAACCCGAGTCTGTTCCGCTTCGACCTCATCGGATCGAAGATGGCCCCGAGGTAGGTGCACGAGCACCTTAGGAACGTGTCCAACCTTAGGACGCTCGCTACCTAACGCCACGCGCAGCAAGAGATCGTACACATAACTATGCTTCAATTCTTCGCGAAACCCGCCATTGTCGCGGGCAAGTTCCGTGCGGATGAATACCGGAGTTCCGATATAGTCCTGTTCAAGCAATCGGTCGATATCCCAATCGGGCTTGAAGCGCGGACGACGACGCATTCCAGCGGCCGTGATCTCATCGTCGTCTGAATAAATTACATCCAAATGCGGCATTTGATCGATCGCTGCCGCAAATGTTTCGAGGCAATTTGGACTCAGCAACATCCCGCTCTGCAGAAACGCGGTGAACTCCCCGGACGCTTCCTGCAGTGCCCGGTTAACGTCCGATATCTGGCCGCTATCGGACTGGAATGTCCTCATCTGAACCAAACGGTGACGGGTGGGCGTCGCGAACGGCACCGCCAAAGAAATGACGGTTATCTCGTACTCCTGAAGCGTCTGGTTCTCGATGGACTGCAGCGTGGCAAGAGCATCGGCCTCGCCGCCGCAGAGAATGAGGAGCGTGAAGCGTGGACGCCGCGCGGACGGAGTGGCAATAGGCCGCAGAGGTCTATTCCTAGAGGCTCGTGGTGGCTCAAAGAGCTCCAGCCATCGGCTGTAAAGACTGTCTTCGCTGAATTCCAGGAGCTCTCCGGGAACGGCGTAATGATTTGCGAAGCTCGCCAGTAGTCCATAAATGGAATTCAAATCACGGCCGGGACCGGTGACGCACCTGGCACCTTTGGTAAACGCCTCGACCGCCTCTACCAGGTAACCCATATCCGCATAGCAGCGCGCGAGGTTTGCCCAGAGTTCGGCTCGACCGGGTTCATAATCCAAGGCTGCCCTGTGGAAGCGTTCCGCTTGGGAGAAGTCTTTGAACCTCTGTAAAGCAGACGCGTAATTGGCCAGCGTGTCCGGGGATTGGGGCCTTATGGCGAGGCTTCGCTGAAACCACGCCATGGTTTCTCCGCGAACATCCATGCAGCCAAGCGTTCCGGCAAGATTGTTTTGAGCTCCTTGGTGCGATGGGGCAAGCGCAATAGCGCGCCTAAGGGGGGCCACAGCCGACGTGAAGCGATGGACTTCGAGCCAGCACTTGGCCGACTCAATGTACGCTTCGACGAGCGTCGGGGCGACGGCGAGCGCCTGGTTGTGAGCCTCCAGCGCAGCGAGCCAATCCAACTTGGTCATATGCAGTAGACCAAGATTGTAGTGCACTACACCAAGATAGTAGACGAATGGCCCCGAACGGCCGCAACAGGCGAGTGCTCTGGTAAGGCTACACCAAGACTGTTCGGCGCGACCAAGATCACGGTACATGGCGCCAAGGTCGCACCAACCGGCTATGTGACTTGGCATGAGTGCAAGAGCGCGTTGGCGCGCGGACCGTGCGTAACGAAATGCTCCCAGTGTCTGTTCGATATGGGCAAAGCGTAGCAGAGCGCCGACCGGCAAGGCTGTTTGCGCAATTTCGGTTCCCCCCGCGCGCAGGCGAGTGGTTGTTATCGCGACGAGACGGTGGAACCATTTGGCTGCAGCTTCGAGCTCCCCCATTTGCCAGAATAATGTACCCAGGCGCTCGACAGTGTCAGGGGCAGCAGGGTCGAATACTAACTTCCGCGTAGTGTCTTGCCGATTTGGTGGCCCGGCATCCGTTTCTAGCATCCGAGGAATCCACCTTGATTGATCTGTCGAAGCGCGAGCTGCTCGTCAAAATGCAGCCCAGCGTCAACCCTACACGGGATAGGGTTGTCGGGCGTCGTGAGCTTTAGGCCATCTGCAGGTCGCATGACGCGCATGAGCACCACAAGGTTTGAATAAAACGCTCGCGGGTCTTGCTCACCAATTTCGTACCCTTGACTCATCGCATGCGCGACTTTAGCCGCGTCGGAGATCACGTTTGCGTCGCGCAAATATCCGCCCACAATAATTTGGCTCGTACCGATAGCCAAAAGCTGCTCTCGCAGCGCTTGGAGTCGCGCTCGCTGTGTCGCGGACACCTGCATTCCGACTGGAACATTTGGAAGTGTCGCCTTTGAACTCAGCGGTTCCATTTCTTTGAGGATAAGCAGCCGTTGCGCTGCGAGCTTTGCATTAAGGCGGATGCCATAGTCGAGCAACTCCTTGATGGCGTTGGGCATAGTCACCTTTGGATGAGTCGACATTCTCCGGATGAGTCCGCCTTTCCGGCGTCAGGATAGCTACCCGGGAGCGCAGGAGTAAACGCGAGGGTGACCCGCTGTCGAACGATGCGCTCTATCAAGGTGTGTTAACCCAGTACGGAGGACGCCAGGTGCTTGGCGGATCATACGCGCCCCCGAACTTGACCAATGCCGCCGTCGGACCGGTTGCGAATTAATTTACCTCTCCGCCAGCGGGTATGTTGACCTTGCCCAACGGCAGCCAGGTTCCCATCCAGCGGTGCAGCTTCTGATGCCTCTTCGGCGCGCTGCTAAGCAATCCGGATGCAGAGAGAATCAATGATGAGTAAAGCGGGACGCAGGATCTGCGTGCCATGCGTTCATTATACAGGCCAGCACGGCCTGCGCGGGCGTCGCGGCTGCCTGTGCATCTGGAAGAATGGTTGCGATTTGCCAAGACTCCCGCGGCGGCGTATCGTAAGTGACTTCTTTTAGCAAGTCGTAGAGTGGGTAGTAGTGGCCTACTCGATGTGTGGGGCGGCTAAGCGAAGGAGCTCGGCTGTCCCACTCACGACTGCTTCACCAGCTCGGTCCGGTCGTTCGGCTTGCACTTGAAGAGGGCCGCCTTCCATCATCCTTAAATCACGTCGGCGAAGCCGCGCCTGGCCTTCATGAAGGCGAGATAGCCAAGCCAGGCCACGACCCATGCGCCGCCGGTCGCCAGCGCGAGCGCCCGCCAGTCCGGCATGATCCCCCACAACAGGCTGTTGCGCGCCTCGGTGATGAAGAAGCCGAGCGGGTTCCACTCGATCCAGAACCGAAAGCTCTCCGGCACCGCCGAGACCGGATAGAAGAGCGGCACCACGAACATGAGCAGCATGACCAGGAGCTGGATCACCTGGCCGATGTCGCGAAGATACACCCCGGCGGCGGCGAGCACCCAGCAGATCCCGATGAGGCCAAGCGCAAACGGGACAAGGATCAGCGGGAAGGCGAGCATCGACCAGGAGAGCGTGCCGCCCAGAACCAGCGAGGCAACGAGCAGAATCGCCGTGTTGACGGCAAGCTGGAAGAAGGAGGCGACGATCGCGACTGCGACCAGCGCTTCCAGCGGGAAGACGACCTTCTTGACGAACATGCCCTGGGCGAGGATGAGGCTTGGCGCCCGGCCGACCGCATCGGCGAAGCACCAGAAAACGATCAAGCCGGCGAACAGCACCACCGCAAACTCGCCGGTCCCGCCCGGCTGGTCGCCCCAGCGCACCTGGAAGACGAAGCGGAAGACGAAGGTGTACACGAGAAGCGTCAGCACCGGAGTGATGATCGACCAGAACACACCGAGGAAGGAGCCGCGATAGCGCATCTCCACCTCGCGGCGCGCCATCTCCAGGATCAGCGCGCGGTGGCGCCACAGGGAGCGGAACGGACCCAACGGGCTCGCATCGATCGCGTTCACGGCGTCGGTGATCCTCAGTCCCATCGCCATCAAGCCCGCCCATAGACGTCGTCGAGACGCACGATGTCGTCTTCGCCGACATAGCTGCCGGATTGCACCTCGATCAAATGCAGCGGCTCCAACCCGCGATTCTCCAGCCGATGCGTCATCCCGACGGCGATGTGGATCGACTCGTTCGTGCCGAGTGCCGCCGTCTCCTCGCCTCTTGTCACCCAGGCGGTTCCGGCGACCACCACCCAGTGCTCGGAGCGATGCCGATGGCGTTGCAGCGACAACCGGCCACCGGGGGTGACGACGATGCGCTTCACCTGGAAGCCGGGCCCGGCATCGATCGACTGGTAGTGGCCCCAGGGCCGCCAGACCACCGGATGCGACATGGTCTCGGCACGTCCGGCCGCCTTCAGGAGGTCGACCGCGACCTTGACCGACTGCGCCGCCTTCTTCGCCAGCACCAGAACCGCATCGGGCTCGACGATGACGATGAGGTCGTCGACGCCGACCGCGACCAGGAGACGGCCGTTGCTTCTGAGATAGGAATTGCGCGCCTCGATGACCTGCACGTCGCCGATCACCGCATTGCCGGACGCATCCTTGGGCGAGACCTCGTCGAGGGCCGACCATGAGCCGATATCGCTCCAACCCGGATCGACCGGCACCACGGCGGCCAACGTCGTGTGCTCCATGACGGCGTAGTCGATCGACTTCGCCGGAGCCTCGGCAAATGCGGCGGCGTCGAGACGGACGAAGTCGAGGTCGCGCTTGGCATGGGCCAGCGCCTCCCGGCAGGCTGCCAGCATCGCCGGCTCCAGCCGGGCGAGCTCGTCCAGGTATGAGCGAGCCGACATGAGGAACATGCCGCTGTTCCAGTAGTAGCCGCCGGCCGCGAGGAATTTCTCCGCGGTCTTTCGGTCGGGCTTCTCGACGAAGGACTCGACCGATCGGCACTCGGCCAAGCCGGCGATGGCGCTCCCCTCGCGCACGTAGCCATAGCCCGTGTCCGGCCGCGCCGGGCGAATGCCGAAGGTGACGATCCGTCCCTCGACTGCGGCCGGCAGCGCCGTCTCGATCGCGGCCAGCAGCGCCTCGGGGGCGCGGATCAAATGATCCGACGGCAGCACCAGCATCACCGCCTCGGGATTCCGCTGCTGGAGAGCGAGTGCGGCCACGGCCACGGCCGGCGCGCTGTTGCGCCCCTCGGGCTCGAGCAAGGTCGCGGTGGGCGGCTGCCCGATCTGGCGCAGCTGCTCGGCCACGACGAAGCGGTGCTCGGCGTTGCAGACGATCAATGGCGGGCCGAACCGCTTGGCATCGGCAAACCGCGCCGCCGTCTGCTGCAGGAGGCTGAGCTCGCCCACGAGCGGCAGCATCTGCTTGGGATATTGCGCCCGCGACATCGGCCAAAGCCGGGTGCCCGAGCCGCCGGAGAGAATCACCGGATCGATCAGTCGCTGCACGCTGCGAGAACTTTCCCTGAGGTCGGGGCCATCGGGCTAACGGAGGCAGCGAGGACTGTCAATAAGAGGCTTGTCCGGGCCTGCCTGCTGAGAGGACATTACTCGGCCGCGATGGTCAAGCCGCGCGCCGAGGCGCACCCGGTTATGGCCTTGCGCATCCATCGCAAGCCCTTGCGGGCATTGGACGCTGCCTCGATTTTCTGGCATCTTTTCCCGGCAAGAAATGCCCGATCGCGTCGTCGACTTCGCCGCTACGCCTACTCGAACGCCGCAGCCTCGCGACAATTCTTGACGTCAATCGGTCGGTGCCGAGCGATGAAACCGGTCGCTCTGTCGCCTTGCCTGCTGCGGGCTAGAAGCCGCCCCATCGCAACGGCGAACCCTCGGGAGTGAAGAATGACCGTCCGGGTCGAGGCCCTGGCTGAATCTCTAAGGGCGGCGGCGGCCACGGCGACCTGGCGGCGCGCGCGCCGCCTGCAAGCCTTGATCTCGAGCGTGCGCCGACAACCGGACAATGACGCGCTCGCGAATGCCGTCGCGCTGCTGGCAATCCATGGCGGCTATCTCGCCGGAGACGCGCAAGGCCATCACCATCTTCTCATGACCTTGAGCAAAGTTGCCTACAGCGTGGCGGAGGTGCGTCAGGCTCGCACCGTGCGCGTGATGACCCGGCTGAGGGGAGAAGCCTCCGATCCACTGCTGAAGGAGCTCAAGCGCTGCTCGGCTGCCATCGATCGGTTGCGGGGCGAGCTCGCCCGGAGCGGCGGGGAAAACGCCGTCGATGGCGACCCCGGCGTGCAGATGGGCGCGGCGTCGACGGATTTCGAGAAATGGCCCAGGCCCAAATCTCAGGAAGCAACCGTCGACGTGGTCATTCCGGTCTACCGTGGACGCGAAGAGACCCTTCGCTGCATCTACTCCGTCTTGAGCGCGCCGACGAGCGTCGCCTATCGGCTGCGTGTCATCGACGACGGGTCGCCGGAACCCGCCTTGAGCGAGTCGCTCCAGCGGTTGGACTCGCTGGGACTGGTGAGCCTCGACCGCAATCCTGAGAACCTCGGCTTCGTCCGCACCGTCAATCGCGGGCTCAGCGCCGCCGGCAATCGGGATGTCGTGCTGCTGAACAGCGATACGGAGGTCTATGGCGACTGGCTGGGCCGGCTGCGTGCGGCCGCTTACAGCGCTCCCGACATCGGCACCGCAACACCGCTCTCGAACAATGCGACGATTTGTTCCTATCCCTACACATTGCTCGAGAACGTCATTCCGAAAGACACATCGTCCCGCGAGATCGACCGGATCGCCCAGACAGTCAACGCCGGAGAGGTATGCGCGGCGCCGACGGCGATCGGGTTCTGCATGTATATCCGGGCGGATTGCCTCGCTGCCGTCGGAGTGTTCGATGCGGAGACGTTCGGCAGGGGTTACGGTGAGGAGAACGATTTTTGCGTTCGTGCCGCGACAATCGGCTATCTCAACGTCATCGCTGCCGATTGCTTCGTGTTCCACCGTGGCGGCGTGTCTTTTGCGGAAGAGGCCGATACGAGGAAGATCGAGGCGATGAGGGTGCTGCGCCGGCTGCATCCGGGCTATGAGCCGAGCGTGCACGAGTTCATCGGTCGCGATCCCTTGGCAAGCGCCCGTCGCCGAATCGATCTTGTCCGGCTCAGAGAACGGCACAGGACCTATGCGCGAAAGGCCGTCCTGTTCGTCACGCATGACCTTGGGGGAGGAACCGAGCAGCACATCGCCGAGCTGAAGAACTTTCTCGGCGAGGTCGGCAGGCCGGTCGTCGTGCTTCGGCCGCGCGCGCGCGACTCAAGCTACCTCTCGATCGAGTCGTCGCTCGTCTGGTCGATCCCCAATTGCAGCTTCGATGTCGCCGCAGATTGGGCGGAGCTGGTGGAGACCTTGCGGATCATCGGCATCGAATTCGTGCACTTCCATCACTTGATCGATCTGCCGGATCGCATCCGCACGCTGCCGGCGGAGCTGGGCGTAAGCTACGACTACACGGCTCACGACTACTTTCCGCTCTGCCCGAAGATCAACCTCATCGACCACCAAGGGGTCCTGTGCGAGGTTGCCGGCGTGCGCGCGTGCAACGTCTGCCTCAGCCGCGAGCCCGGTCCCGTGCCGGTGCCGCAGGGAGCGGGAGATTGGCGCAAGAGCTTCGCGGAATTCCTCATCGGCGCGCACCGCGTGTTTGCCCCGAGCCACGACACCGCCGGACGGTTCGAACGCCATATCGCCGGGCTGAAGGTCACTGTGCGGGCGCATCTCGACGCCGCCACATGGACACGGAAGGAGCCGGTGCGGCGCATCGCCATTCCCCCCAAGCAAGGGACCCGCGTTCTTGTGCTCGGCGCCCTCAGCCCTGCCAAAGGCGCGCACTTGCTGCGAGCCTGCGTTCTCGACGCCGAGCGGCGGCGATTGCCTCTCGAGTTCGTGGTTGTCGGCATCGTATTCGATCCGACGCTGTTCGCCGGCCTGAAGAAATGCCGGGTTCTCGGCCCCTATCACAACGACGAAGTCGGCGGGATGCTTGCATCGCTGGCGCCGGATTGCTGCTTCTTCCCGGCGATCTGGCCCGAAACCTACAGCTACACGCTGTCCGCGGTCATCGTGAACAGGCTGTTTCCGGTGGTTCTCGACGTCGGCGCGCCGGCAGATCGATTGCGCGCCTTGGCTTGGGGTGCGATCCTGCCTCGCGACGCCACGCCGTCGTTCATCAACGAGCAACTGATGGCAGCCCCGAGACCGGAATTGCCGCCCGAAGCATTGCAGGACGCGTTTGCGCATTATGCGTCTCCCGCTGACTACTACCAGCGAGAAGAGCTAGCGACCTCGGCATGATCGTCGACGTAGCGCTGCTCCACGCTCGCCAGGCCTTCCACGGCTACCTGGAGCGGACCGCCGACACGGAAATCGCCATCGGTCGAGGCATTGCCATACCCATTCGCGGCTGGCTCAGACATGACCCCCGGCTGGCGCTCTCCATGCACCTTCACGCCGAAGGTTGGAGTGTCCCGATCATCTGGAAGGACGATCTCAGGCCGGATCTGATCAGACGCACCGAAGAGGGACGCTGGGACGCAAGCGGACTTTTCGGCGGCTTTTGGGGCCTGCTCAGGCTGCCGGGTGGCGCAAGTCTGCCGGAGCTTGCCCGTCTCGACGTGGCGCTCTCCGACGGCGAGCATGCATCCTACCAAATTCCGCTGCCGAAAGGCCGCGAAGGACCGCTACGGCCGGCCGAGAAGGCGCCGCCTCTCGCGATTTGCTTGGCCACCTACCAACCCGAGTTAAGCTTGCTCGAGCGGCAGATTGCGTCGCTCAGAGCTCAGAGCGCCGAAGACTGGGTTTGCTTTGTCCAGGACGACGCCAGCGAGCCCGATCGATACCGGGAGCTGATGCGGCTGACCCAGGCCGATCGGCGCTTCATCGTCGCCCGGAATTCCGCTCGCCTCGGCTTCGTCAACAATTTTGGCGCGGCCCTGGCGCGCGTGCCGGCGGGGACGTCCTTGGTGGCGTTGTGCGACCAGGATGATTGGTGGCACCCGGACAAGCTGCAGCAGACCATCGACGCTCTCGGCCGTTTCGACCTCTGCTACTGCGACTCGCGCGCCGTCGATGCCTTCGGGCAGGAGCTGGCACCCAGCATGCAAGCCGCATTGGGCGGGCATAGACCCTCCCTCGCCAATCTCCTATTGGGAAACCTCGTCACCGGTGCTGCGTGCGTGTTTCGTGGCGACCTCTTGGATCTGGTCCTGCCGCTCCCGCAGCTCGACGGCGTGGTCCACGACCATTGGCTCGCCGTCTGCGCCGCGGCCAGCCGCGGCATCAAGCAATTGCCGCGCGTCCTCTACGACTACACGCAGCACGGCGACAACGCCATCGGCTTTCCCACCGCCAGCCAGCGCCCATGGCCTCGCTGGATGCACCTGCGGTCCTTCAGCTTGGCTGGCGCGCGCCGCCACGACACGCATGATTTCGTGCGTTGCGGATACGAGCTCTACTACGGCGATGCGGCGCATTGGCGCCAGGTCGTAGCACTGGCAGAGACGCTGCGTTTGCGATGTCCAGGGCAGGAGCTAGGCCCAGTCGCGGCGGCGGCCCGCTACGGGATGGACCGGCTGACATCGCTCCTGAAAGCGGCATCCTGCCAAGCGGCCCATGCAGGCCAGACGCGCGAGCTTGCCTGGGCGATCGGCGGTCGCCTGCTCCGTCGCCAGATGCGCCGCCACCGTCAGGCGTGGACCGAGCTCATCCTTGCGCATGAAGTCGCCGCTACCAAGGTGCCCGGAGCCGCGGCCGCGATCCTCTCTTTGGGGGATGACCGCTGAGCCTCGGATTGGCAGAGTCGACCGCGCGCTCCTCGCGCCGGCGCGGCCGGGTTGGCCGTCCGCCGTTGACTGCGCAAGAGGCCTAGGTGATACTACTTGATCTTGTGGAGCAATGGGGCGAGTAATGAATAGAATGTTCCGTGTTCGCACCGTTTTACTTGCGATATTACTAATAATTGCGGCGGCCTGGTCTTTAAAAGGCGCGACCGCCGCCGACATCATCGAAATCGACAACAATCTCGTCGAGGGACAAACCGTCTCCGCCACCATCCGCGTCGTCGGCTACGCGCAGATCCCCAATCGCGACGGTTATGTCGACATTTTCTTCAACGGCACCAAGATCGGCCGCGCCACCTACGGCACCAATCGGCCCGAGGCCGGCTTGCAGAACATGGGCTACATCCTCGATGTCGACACCGAGCCCCTGGCGAACGGCACGACGCTGATCGAGGCCAAGGCGTTCACCACGGCGGGGGCGCCCGTCGGCACCGCCTCCCGAAACGTCCGCATCAACAATCTGACGCTGATCGGCGCGATCGAAACGCCGGCGAGCGGCTCGACCGTATCGGGCGGCAGCGTGGTCCTCAAGGGTTGGGCTTTGGTCAGCGGCGGATTCAAGAGCCTCGAGATGCTGATGGACGGCCGTTTGCTGACCACGCTCGCGCTCGACCAAGCACGGCCCGACGTACTGACGGCGTTTCCGGGCTATAGCATCGCCACCCCGGGCTACCAGAAGACCGTCGATCTCTCGACCTCCGCCCAGGGCAATCACAGCCTCGCCCTGGTCGGGGTTGCCACCTCCGGCCGCCGGCGCCAGATCGCAACCTCGGTCTTCAAGCTCGACCTCGGCCTGGCGATGATCGGCTCGATCGACAGTCCCCTGATCAATCAGGCCCAGGCGCTGACCGACCCGACGGTAACGATCTCCGGTTGGGCCTCGAGCCCGCTCGCCGTGTCAAAGGTGCGCGCCTACGTCAATGATCGCCTGGTCGGCGAGACCAGCTACTTCACCGACCGCGCCGACATCCGCGCGCTCATTCCCAGCAACGCCTATGGGTCCGGCTATTACATGGTCGTGCCCAACCTGACGTTCCGTGACGGCGACAACACGCTTACGGTGGAGATCACCGACGTGGCCGGACGACGCGCCTTGGCCGACAGAGGGCTCAGCACGAGGCCGAGCTTCAACGTCACGAGCGGGCGGCGTCTGGTTGGAGCGCATCTGCGTCCGAAGACCGACTACCGGACGGCGATCGCCAATTTCGGCACGGCGGTCGGAAAGACGCCCGACATCGTCATGTATTTCATCGGCTTCAAGAGCGGAACGAGCGACACCACCTTCAACACCTACCCCTATCTGCCGACGCAGATCGGGCTCGCCGACGCCATCCCCATGATCACCTGGGAGACGCTGGCAACGGGCGACGTGGTGCAGCCGGCCTTTACCCTGGATCAGCTCAACGCCGGCGCTTACGACACCTACATCTCGAGCTTCGCCGCGCAGATCAAAGCCTTTGGCGATCCGGTGCTGATCCGCTTCGACCACGAGTTCAACGGCGACTATTATCCTTGGGCGCCGGCCGCCAACAACAACGGCAACGATCCGGAGAAATACATCGCGCTGTGGCGCCGCATGATCGGCCTCTTTGAGACCGCGGGCGCCACCAACGTCTTTTGGGTCTGGGCGCCCAACTATCAGGCGCCGACCACCGTGGCGGCGCCCGCGAACGATCCCCTCAACTACTATCCCGGCGACGGCTACGTGGATTTCATCGGCGTCAGCGCCTACAACTGGGGCCAGGATCCGGTGCGCGGCGCCGGCTGGCAGGTGCCGTCGGTCCTATTCGGCAATTTCGTCGCCACCATGGCCCGCAGCGTATCGTCCAAGCCGATCCTGGTTTCCGAGATCGGCACCTCGCCCTCCTATAGCAGCAACAGCGAGCCCACCTGGATCGGCGATGGGTTCACGCTGCTCGGCACTTATTCGAATGTCAAAGGCGCGGTCTGGTTCAACGACTTCGCCTACGAGGACAACAACGGCATGGATTTCCGCGTGGCGACCACGGCCGACGGAGGGGCGGTGTCCGCCGATGTGACCACCGCCTTCAAGACGGCGATTCAAGGTTTCACCACGCGCAACTCGTCGGCCTTGCGCTTGCCGGAATCCGGCTGGTGGTATTCCGCCAGCGAGCAGGGCAGCGGCTACGCCCTGGAGTTCCAGCGCTCGAGCCTGTTCATGGCCGTCTACACCTATGCGAGCGACGGCACCTCCCAGTGGTACGTTTCGCTCGGCCCCATGCAGTCGCCCACCCATTATGATGGGTCGCTGCTGGCCTATCAGAACGGGCAGACCTTGTCGGGCAGCTATCGCCAGCCCACGGTGGGCACTTCGCCAGGAACGGTCGCCCTCGACTTCAGCTCGCGAACCGCCGCGACTCTCACCGTCGGCGGTCGGCAGATCCAGATAACCCGGTTTCCGTTCGTCACCAACGGCATCGCGCTTCGCGGCACGGCTGGGTATGCGCAGACCGGCTGGTGGTGGAATCCCTCGCAAAGCGGCACCGGATACTTCATCGAGAATCAGGCAACGAGCCTCTATCTCGCCGCCTACTACTATGACAGCCGCGGCCAGGCGACCTGGTATTACAGCAGCGCGCCGAACCTGCTCCCGACCGTCTTCGGATCGAGCCTCTATTTGACTGCGAATGGGCCAATGATCTCCGGCCGCTCGACCGGCAGCCTGACGTCTGCCTCCGTCGGCGGGTTCTCGCTCAACACCAGCGCGCCCGACACCGGCACCGTGACCCTGCCCAATTCGACGACGGTTCCGCTGCAGCGGTACAGGTTCCAGTAGGCGCTTCGGCGGATGGGATCGCTAGAGCGCCGCCGCGGACGCGGGCGCACGCGCGGTTCCCGGCGGGATGGCGGCATCGCTGCCGCCGGCGGCCCAAGGCCGCACGACGCGCGGCGGATAGGCGATCTCGATCTGGGCGGCCATCAGCGACAGATTGGGACTGAAATAGGGATCTGAGGCAAGCGCTGCTCGCCAGCGCGCCGTCATATAGTCCGCCTCCTTCTTGAAGCGCTCGCTTCGGTCGCCGTCGAACACGTCGGAGCCGCGCGAGGCCGATTCGAGATGGTATAGCTCCGCATAGGGCGTCCAGACGATGCGATACCCCGCTTCTCTGAGCCTGAGGCAGAGGTCGACGTCGTTGTAGGCGACCTTCAAATTGACCTCGTCGAAGCCGCCAGCCGCTTCGAACAGCCGTCGCTTCACGATCATGCAAGCCGCAGTCACGCAAGAGACGCTGCGCACGATCTGCAATTGTCCATAATAGCCGATATCAGAGCGCGAGGTGTGGGTTTCCAAATGTCCGGCCACGCCCATGACGCCAAGCACCACGCCGGCATGCTGAACCGTGTCGTTCCGGTAGTAGAGCTTGGCACCGACCGCGGCGATGTCGGCGGGGATGACTTGCGCCACCATTTCCTCGAGCCAATCCGGCTGCATCACTTCGATGTCGTTGTTGATGAAGCCGATGATCTCTCCGGTTGCGATGCGCACCGCGGCGTTGTTCAAAGCAGCGAAATTGAATGCGCCTTCGATCCGAAGCACGCGGACTCGAGGGTCGGCAACGATCTGGCCGAGATAGTCCAGGGTCGCCGGCTCGCGGCTCTCGTTGTCGACGATCACAACCTCGAGGTCGGGATAGGCGGTGCGGTTGAGCAGCCCATCGACGCAAGTCCTCAACAGCTGCAACCGATCGCGGGTCGGAACGATCAGCGTGACGCGCGACGCCGGATCGGGCAGGAAGCGGCGGGCGCGGTACCAGGCGGCGATGCGATTCTCCTGGATCTCCACCCGCTCGCCCGTCGTAACGAAATGGTCGCGCAAGGCGCGGCGCGCCGCATCGGTGGCCACCTCGAGGTTGCGGCTGGAGAATGTCCCGGCACCCGGAAAGATGCGCCAGTGATAAAGGACGAAGGGGATGTGCCTGATACGCTCCGGCTTGGTGCTGGCCGAGATCCTGAGCGCCAGGTCATGATCCTGGCTGCCCTCGAAGCCCTCGCGGAAGCCGCCGAGCTCGCGCACCCGGGATGCGCGATAGACGCCGAGATGGCTCACGTAGTTCTGCGCGATGAGGCGCTCGGGATCCCAGTCCGGCTTGAAGAACGCCCCGTAGCGCCGGCCATTTTCGTCGAGCTTGTCCTCATCGGAGTAGATCAGGTCCGCATCCGGATGCTCATTGAGCTCCGCCACGACCATGTAGAGAGCATGCGTCGGCAGCAGATCGTCATGGTCCATCAACGCGATGAAGTCGCCGGTCGCGATCTCGAGCGCGGAGTTGCTCGCGGCCGATATGTGGCCGTTCTCCTTGCGAATCACCACCTTGATGCGCGGCTCGCGCTTGGCATACTCACGCAGCGTCTTCGCCACATGCGGATCCGTCGACGCATCATCGGCGATGCACAGCTCCCAATCGGCATAGAGCTGTGCCACGATCGAATCGATCGCGGCCCGAAGATAGGGCTCGGGCGTATTCCAGACTGGCATGACGACGGAGATTTTCGGCCGCAGCTTCAGGCGGCCGATGTGCCGCGTGATCGCCGCCTCATCCTCCGGACCCAGCGTATCGAAAAGCTTGACCCAAGAGTCGTAGCTGGCCACGTCGGCGCTGAACAGCTTGGTGATCCCGTTCTTGAATTCCCCGAAGCCCTTGCGCGGGACCATCCTGAGGCCGCGGATGAAGGCGCGCGGGTATCTGATCATGGCGCGCATCGCCAATCCGATCGGGCGCACCTCGCTGATGGCGATCGGGCCGAGCTTGAACTCCCCCGGCCGGTCGGTCGGATCGAGCCGCAGCGAGACGGTTTCTTCCGGCAAGCGTATGAGAGTCCTGCAGACGCCGCTGCGAAGGATCGGCAGCGGAATGCCTGCCAGCAACCCGCGCGCCGGCTCGCCGAACGCGTAGAGCACCGGCCGAACCGGCGGCTGCGCGTCCTCCACCTCGAAGCGAATGAATGCCCAGCCTCGGGGCGCCCTCCCGCGCGCGCTGTCGATCCAAATCTGCGGATCGAATCCGTCGCTGCGCCAGCGGCCGCCGCCCAGATCCTCGAGCTCGTGGCTGCTTGCGATCCGCATCTTGTGTCGCCGCGGATGTCTCAGGCCCAAGAACAACCGCAGCAAGCGGCCGGCCAAGCGGATCGGACGCGACCACCGCCACGACCGCGACGACACCATCGTCTCGATCTGCTGCTGGCGGAGCTGCGCGATCGTCTCGACGTTGGCGAGGCGATTCCTCGTTTCGGCCAGCCGGGCTTCGGTGCCGCTGAGCTGCTCGTCGCGCGTCCGCAGCTCAGCCTCGACGCTGCGCAGCCCCTCATCGCGCCCGTGCAGCAGCGCGCCGACCTCCGCTTCCCGGTTCCTGGCGGCTTCAGCCGCGCCTCTGACGCGCTCCTCCAGGTCGGCGATGACCGCCGCCTTCGCTTCTAGGATCTTGCCGATCTCCTTTTCCCGGTTCCTGCCGGCTTCGGCCGCGCTACGGATGCGCTCCTCCAGGACCGCAATGGTTGCCGCCCTCGCCTCCAGGATCTCGCCGATCTCTTTTTCGCGGTTCCTGGCGGCTTCGGCCGCATCTCGGATGCGCTCTTCGAGATCGGCGGCGTCCCGTTCAAGATTGGCAATGTGGGTTTCGCGCTCATCGAGCCGCTCGGAGAGTCGGCTCGCGGCCGCGCCGGCCATGATGCCGGAGCCAAGCGCGCCGAAGAAGCTGCGGACCTCGGAGGTGATCTGGCCGTCCTTCGCCGCAACCCGGGTCAGCCATTCGATCGCCGTCCCGCCGGCGCCGACCGCGAGAACGCCCAAGCCATTGCTGTGCAGGAATGTGAAGGATGGAAACTGCCGGCTGATTTCCTCCCAAAACCGCCACACGCCGAAATCATGCTCGTGCACGTTGATGTCGTGGAACAGCACGACCGCGCGCTGGCTCAGCTTTGGCAACCAGGTCTCGAAGTCGTGCTTGACGGCTTCGTAGGTGTGCATGCCGTCGATATGCAGGAGATCGATCGAACGCTCGGAGAAATGCGCGGCCGCCTCATCGAAGGTCGACTTCATCAGCCTCGAGAAATGCCCGTAAAGCGGATCGTGGTAGGAGCTGAGGTCTCGATAGACGGTCTCGTCGTAGAAACCGGCATGCTCGTCACCCCGCCAGGTATCGACGGCGTAGCACCGCGTGGACAGGCCGAGCTGGAGGACCGCCTGACAAAAGGCGAGGTAGGAATTGCCCATATGGGTCCCGAGCTCGACCAGGAGCGAGGGGCGCAGCACGTCGATGAGCCAGAATGCGAACGGGGTGTGCCCGTTCCAGGCGGGCGGCGGCGGCAGCCGGCTCGGCGACTGCAAGGCAATCGCCCGCAGCAGCATGGCAGCCGTCGTCGGATCGATCATCGTGTCCGCCCCGGTGCCGGCTGACTCGCCGGAACGCGTGCGCGCCGCTTTGGTCATTTTGCCACGCTTGGAATGTCCCTCAACCCGTCTGGGGCGCCGTCAGGCCCGCCCGTCGATCGCGGCCTCAAAATCCGCCATTTCGCAGCACGCGACAAGGCTGACGAAATACACCGTCTCCTGGACCCGGGTCATCGCGATACGTCCGAAATTCACCCGTTGGAAGAATGGCTTGAGGCACTCGAACAGGCTCTCCTGGGTGAAGAAGTTGAGATGGGTGGATTCCAGGAGGTGCCAGGGTATGAGTCCATGGCGAGAGCCGAGCGGAATAGCCGACATGTCGGGCACGGTCAATATCGCCTGGCGCCGGCAGATGCGAGCGATTTCGGCGATGGCGGCCCGATAGTCCTCGATGTGCTCGACGACCTCCGTCGCCACCACCACATCGAAGCTCTTGTCGCCGAACGGCATGGGCAAGCGCCCGTCATACAGCCTCACATAGGGGGCCGCCTCGGCGAGGAGAGCGTCTCGAATGGGCCCGCGATCAAGTTCGATGCCGAAGGCCTCCCGACCTTGGGCGCGCATCGCAGCCACCAGCGGACCGGCGCCGCAACCGAAGTCGAGCACGCTGCCCCTGGTGGACTCGACGAGCGCCAAGACCTCGGGGTGTACCTGCAAGCCTGGAGGGCCAAATCCATAGATTTGGTCCCGTCCCAGCACGCGCTTGGAATGGAATAGCTCGTAGAGGCCGGGCTGCGTGAATGGCCTCGGCTGGATCACCTTCGGTGGATGTCCTTCGATCTCGACGCTGACCGGCACCGCCGGCCTCAAGAGCCACGCCTCGGGCACGAGATATTCAAAGACGAAGCCGGGCATGGCGAAGGGGGGGCGCGGAGAGGCGGGCACGTCCGGACGAAAGCAGCGATAGAGCTTGTTCAACTCGAGCACGTCATCCCCGAGGCGCAGCCTGGGCGGATGCAATCGCTCGCTCGTCTCGTACGACCATCCAAAGATCCGAATGAGGCCGGTCGGATCGATATTGATCCAGTCGAGAATGCCCCATGGCGTGGTCCATCCGAGCGGCGTCGCGTCCGCCTGCGATGGTTCCGGCGGCAAGTCCTTGCGGGACCGACGACGGAGTCGTCCGAGCATTGAGGAGAAAGCAGACACCCGGCGCGAACCTCTCTGGCAGCCAGCCTTCGGCGGACGCAAGCTCGGTTACGTCTGGCCACATTGTCAACATGGCAGATCCGAAGCCGCCATGCGCTCGGCCCCGGGCCCCGGCAAAGATCACCGGCCGCTGACTGCACCCTTTGCCGGAGCCGGCGTCAGGCTCGACGCCGGGCTCGCTGCACCGCTATAAGTCTCCGTCCGCGAACCGCGGATATGGCGGGCGACCTTCGGGTCACCCGCGCCCAAGACCCGGCGAATACCACTGCCTCCAGCCATGTCCTCCGAGCCGATCGTCCGCGCCCAGCATCTGGGGAAGGTGTACCGCCTCTATGACCGGCCGCAAGACCGCCTGCTCGAAGCCCTGTCCTTCGGCCGGCGACGGCTGCATCGGGATTTCCACGCCCTCGAAGACGTCTCCTTCGAGGTGGCGCGCGGCGAGACCATCGGCATCATCGGCCGCAACGGCTCGGGCAAGTCGACCTTGCTGCAGATGGTCGCCGGCACTCTCAACCCGAGCGCCGGCTCGGTCGCGATCAAGGGGCGGGTGGCCGCCCTCTTGGAGCTCGGCGCCGGCTTCAATCCGGAGTTCACCGGCCGCGAGAACGTCCTCATCAACGGCATGCTCCTCGGGCTGAGCCGGGAGGAGGTGCTGGCCCGGTTCGATTCCATCCGCGCCTTCGCCGACATCGACGAGTTCCTGGATCAGCCGGTCAAGACCTATTCCAGCGGCATGTATACGAGGCTCGCCTTCGCCGTCGTCGCCCATGTCGATGCCGATTTGCTGATCATCGACGAGGTGCTGGCGGTGGGCGATGCCTTCTTCCAGCAGAAGTGCATGCGGTTCCTCAGATCCTTCCAAGAGCGCGGCGCGATTCTGTTCGTCAGCCACGACACCGCCGCCGTCACCGCGCTCTGCGGCCGCGCGCTTTGGCTGGACCGCGGCCGGCTGCGCGCGGAGGGCTCCGCCGAAGCGGTGAGCAAAGCCTATCTCGATGCGTTCTTGCTCGGCGACCGCGTCGAATCGAGGGTTGGCGAGGGCGCTCCCGGCACCGTCCCGGACGAGCGCCGGCGGCGCGATCAGAGACTTGATCTCGTCAATGCCAGCCGCTGGCGCAACGACATCGAGATCGTGGCCTTGGATGCGCCCGGCGACGGACGCGGCCAGGGCGGCGCCACCATTCGATCGGTCGAGCTGCAGGACGAGGCCGAACGGCCGCTCGCCTGGCTCGTGGGCGGCGAGATCGTCAGATTGGTCCTCGAGGGCGAGGCGCATCGGCATATCGACGGCGCCATTCTGGGCTTCTATTTCAAGGATCGCTTCGGCCAGTTCCTGTTCGGCGACAACACGCTGCTCAAGACCGCGGAGCGACCGCTGGTGCTGGAAGCGGGCGAGGCTTGTCGCGCCGTTTTCACCTTCCGCCTGCCGCTCCTGCCGCCGGGCGACTATGCGGTGTCGGCGGCGTTCGCCGAAGGCCACCGCATCGAGGAGCACGCGCAGCAGCATTGGCTGCACGAGGCGTTGGTGCTCAAGGTGCACTCCAGCAGCGTCCATCGCGGCCTCATCGGCCTGCCGATGATCGACATCGCCTTGGAGCGAGGCAGCGTCGCCGGCAAGGCCGGCGCCGTGGCACCGGGCTAGATAGCGATGCATTTGAGCTCGCTCGAGCACGTCCAGGATCTGGTCGCCCGCCACCTCGACCCGGCGCGGCCTCTCGAGGTCGTCGACGTCGGCGCCCATGACTACCACGCCGGCAGCGGGCAGCCGATGCCCGGAAGCTATCGCAGCCTGTTCCAGCAGCCCAATTGGCGCTATCGCGGCATGGATCTGGCGCCCGGGCCCAATGTCGACATCGTGCAGCAGAGCGCCTATCGGTTCCCGCTCCGGTCTCGCTCGGTCGACCTGGTGATCTCGGGCCAGACCTTCGAGCATGTGGAGTTCTTCTGGCTGACCTGGCTCGAGATGGTGCGCGTCGTCCGGCCCGGGGGCTTGATCTTCCTGTTGGCCCCGTCCAGGGGACCCGAGCATCGCTATCCCGTCGATTGCTGGCGATTCTATCCCGACGGATTGCGCGCGCTGTCGAAATTCGGCCGGCTCGAGCTCGTCGAGGTCACGACCGATTGGCACCAGCACGCCGACACGGCCAGTGCCGCTTGGGGCGACACCGTCGGCGTATTTCGCAAACCGGCGGATGGCGCGGCCCGCCAGCGGCTGCGCGCGCTGGCCTTGGGCATCCTTGCCCGCCTGCTGGCTCGCTAGCCCCTATTTCTCACCGGGACCGGGGCAGCGACGGGCTCATGCGGTCACAGGCGAGGAAAGCCGCGAAGAGCGATGCAGAGCATCGGTCGAGTGGCTTGACGCGGCATATGACCGCAGGAGCCCGTCCCTTCGGGTCGCATCACGCGGCTTGCCCGACATCGTCGCGGGCCTCAGCCGTAGCTCCGCTACGCCTTTCGGCCCGCTCCTTGCGGGGCGAGCCGCGTGATGCGACGCTGCTCCCGGTCCCGGTGAGAAATAGGGGCTAGAGGCCGCCTCCGGCGAGGCTAGAGCGGCAGCGGCCCCAGCAGCACCGTCGCCAAGCACCCCAAGGCGAGACCGGGGCCAAAGGGAATGCGCTCGCGGCCTCCGACCCGCCGGCCGGCGAGGCGCACGAGCCCGATCGCCAGAAGCGTGCCGAGCGCTGCCACCAGCAGCACCGAGCTCAGTCCCTGCCAGCCGACCCAAGCCCCGGCGACGGCCATCAGCTTCACATCGCCGAGGCCGAGCGCCTCGATGCCTCGGAATCGGCGATAGACGGCGCGCACGACCCACAAAAGCCCGCCGCCGAGTGCGGCACCCGCGAGCCCGTCGATCGGCTTGGGCCAGCCATCGGGCCCGGCCAGCGCCGCCACCGCGAGACCCAAGGGCAGGAGCGGCAGGACCAAGGGATCGGGCAGGAGCTGGTGGCGGAGATCGACGATGGTGAGCGCCGCCAGCACCGCGCCGAGGAGCGCCACCGCCACCACGCGGCCGGCGCTTGGTTGGGTGGCGAAGGCCGCGAGAAACGCCAGCACCGCGCCGATTTCGCTCAAGGCATAATCACGGGCGATCGCCGTCCCGCAGGCGCGGCAGCGGCCGCGGAGGATCGCCCAGGAAATGACCGGAACGAGATCCCGGGCGGCGATCTCGACCCCACAGGCAGGACAGATCGAGCGCCCGAACCAGAACGAACGACCCCGATAGGTGGTCTCGCCGGTGAGCCCGGCCGCCAAACGGACGGAAGCGGCCGCGAGCAAGCTCCCTACGGCCGCAAAGACGGCGATGCCGGGAAGAATGCCGAGAGCGCCTCCCGGCCAAGGCAGAAAGAGCCAGCCGGTCACCATCGCGGCCTTGTGGGTGCCCGGCCGGCCGATCAGGCCGGGCGGCCGCTGGGATCCAGCCGGCGCGTCGCCCGGAACCGGCGAAGATAGGTCGGCAAGATCACCTCCGCCGCGGTCGGTTGGATCTGGAACGCCTCGAAGCCGATGGCTCCCGGCGAGACCACATTGTCGCGCTCGAGCAGCCGCACTTGGTCGCGGGTCAAGGGCGGCACCGGCAGAACCTCGAGGAATGCCGCCTCGAGCCGGGCCAACCAGAACGGCACCGGTGCCAGCAGCCGCTTGCGGCCGATCTCCGCCAGAATGAGCTCCATCAGCTCCTTGAAGGAGTAGATGCGGGGACCGCCCAGCTCATAGGTCTTGCCGTAGGTGCCGGGCTCGTCCAAGGCGGCCACGATCGCGTGCGCGATATCGTCGACATAGACCGGCTGGAACCGCGTCCGCCCGCCGCCGATCAAGGGCAGCGCCGGCATCATGCGCGCCATCGCGGCAAACCGGTTGAAGAAGGCGTCCTCCGGACCGAAGACGATGCTGGGGCGGATGATCGTCGCCTCGGCAAAGGCGCTGCGCACCGCGGCTTCGCCCGCGGCCTTGCTGCTTGCGTAGCGCGCGGCCGAGCCCGGATCGGCGCCGATCGCCGAGACCTGCAGGAGGCGCTGGACCCCGGCGGCGCGCGAAGCCGCAGCGACATTGCCGGCACCTTGGTGATGGATGGCCTCGAAGGTCCGGCGGCCACGCTGGTAAAGAATGCCCACGAGATTGATGACCGAGTCGGAGCCGACGACCGCCCGCCTCGACAGAGTCGAATCAGTGACCGACCCCCGCATGAGCGCGATCTGTCCCACGTCACCCATGGTCTTCAGAAACTTCGCGGCCTCCACGTCGCGCACGACCACGTTGACCCTGGCACCGGCGCGCGCCAGCCGGCGAACGACATAGCGCCCGATGAAACCAGAGCCGCCGAATACCGTGACCACCCGCGCCATCGCCCGTCTCCGCCGTCCAAGTGTCCCGCGTGTGATTCAGATTCCGAAATTCGCAGGTGAACTTCGGAATCATCACACAAGTGAGCGGCCGCATAATACCCCCCTTGGGGTGGCGACAAGGCGTCGAAAACGCCGCGGGAACCATCCTCGGCCGGCGCCTTGACAGGGCCAAGCCCGGCGGAGTTAATTCCCCACCCCACGCCCAGGTGGCGGAATTGGTAGACGCGCAGGTTTCAGGTACCTGTGGCCGCAAGGCCTTGGAAGTTCGAGTCTTCTCCTGGGCACCAGCGACCGCGACCCACCCCGGGTCGGTCGCGGTTTCGCGAAGGGTGAAATTCCTCTCTTGAACATCAAGCTCCATCAAGGCGACCTGCCCGACGGCCTCGATCTCGGGCCTATGGTCGCCATCGACAGCGAGACCATGGGTCTCCACCCCGAGCGCGACCGCTTGTGCTTGGTGCAGCTCTCCGCCGGCGACGGCTTCTGCCATGCCGTGCAATTCCCCCGCGGCGGCTACCGGGCGCCCAATCTCGCGCGCATGCTGACGAACCCGGCGGTGACCAAGCTCTTCCACTTCGGCCGATTCGACATCGCTATGCTCAGCCGGCATCTAGGAGTGACCACGGAGCCGGTCTATTGCACCAAGATCGCCTCCAAGCTGGTGCGCACCTTCACCGACAAGCACGGGCTGAAGGAGCTGTGCAAGGAACTCCTCGGGGTCGAGCTGTCGAAGCAGCAGCAAACCTCCGACTGGGGTGCCGCCCAGCTCTCCGAGGAGCAGCTTCGCTACGCCGCCTCCGACGTGCTGCATTTGCACGCCCTCAAGGCCAAGCTGGACGAGCTCCTGGCGCGCGAAGGCCGGACCGAGCTGGCGGAGCGGTGCTTTCGCTTCCTTCCGACCCGGGCCGAGCTCGACCTCGCCGGCTGGGTCGAGGACGATCTCTTCGCTCACTAGCCTGTCGCGGCAGCCGTTTGCAGCCCTTTGCGGCGCCGGCTTGCGGCCCCTCTATAGCCGGTGCCCGCCCCTGCCCGAGCGGCTGCGGCAGGGCGTCGGGCCTGGGCGATTTCATTGCATTTGCGCGGGTTTATCGCCATACTCGGGGCACGACAGGCAAGAACCGTGCCGGAACCCTCGGGGCCTAGTGTGCAGCGCAAAATGAGAGGGTCCTTGCTCCCCAAGCCGCAAACCCACCAAGACAAGACAAGCCCCGGCCTCGCCGCCGCGGGTCGGGTTCTCAAGCTCGAGGCCGGCGGGCTCCTGGCGCTTGCCGGCAGCTTGGGCGCCGCCTTCGAAGCCGCACTCAATCGGCTGGCCCAGGTGGCAGGCCGGGTCGTCGTCACCGGCATGGGCAAGAGCGGGCATGTCGCGCGCAAAATCGCGGCCACTCTCGCCTCGACCGGTACGCCCGCCTTGTTTGTGCATCCGGCCGAAGCGAGCCATGGCGATCTCGGCATGATCCAGAGCACAGATGCGGTGCTGGCGCTTTCCAACTCCGGCGAGACCCCGGAGCTGTCGGATCTGATCGCCTATACCAGGCGCTTCGCCATTCCGCTGGTCGCCGTCGTCGGCCGGGCCCCCAGCACCATCGCCGAGGCGGCGGACGTGGTGCTGGTGCTGCCGCGGGCCGAGGAGGCCTGCCCGATGGGCCTCGCCCCCACCACCTCCACCACGATGATGATGGGCTTGGGCGATGCGATCGCGATCGCGCTCCTGGAGCGCCGCGGGTTTTCGCCCGAGGATTTCCGGGTGCTGCATCCGGGCGGCCGCTTGGGTGCGAAGCTCTTGCGCGTCTCCGACCTCATGCACCTGGGCCAGGCGATGCCGCTAACCGGCCCGGCCACGGCGATGGCGGAAGCGATCCTGGTCATGACCGAGAAGCGCGTCGGCTGCGTCGGCATCGTCGAGGAGAGCGGCAAGCTCGTCGGCATCATCACCGATGGCGACCTCCGGCGCCATATGGGCCCTGGGTTTCTCGACAGCCGCGCCGAGGCGGTGATGACCCGGCAGCCGAAGACCGTGGGTCCGCGCACCCTCGCCGTCGAGGCCTTACGCCTGATGAATTCCAGCGAGCGGCCGTTCACCTGCCTCTTCGTCGTCGAGGGCGGACGTCCCGTGGGCGTCCTCAACGTCCATGACCTGCTGCGCGCGGGGGTGGCGTGAGCGTCATGACCGACGCCAGCCCCAATCTCGTCGACACGGTCGCTCCGCCGACGCGGCGCCGTGCGGCCATCCGTCTCCCCTTCGGCCGCCACTTTGCGGCGCTCAGCCCGCATTCGAGCCGTCTCGTGGCCTTGCTCAAGCTGGTCTTGCCGGTGGTCGCGCTCACGCTCTTGGGGCTGATCGTGCTCTGGCCGCAGCTCCGCGATGATCCCAGGCAGTTTCGCCTCGGCACCGCGCGGATCGATCCGGGCGAGGCCGAAGTCCTGCGCATGGTCAACCCCCGCTATGTCGGCCTCGACGGCGAGAACCAGCCCTTCGCGCTCACCGCCGACTCGGCGACACAAGTCGCCGGCAACGTCGACGTCATGCAACTTGTCCAGCCGAAGGCCGACCTGACGATGCGGGACGGCAGCTGGGTGGCGCTCAGCGCCCCTGCCGGCACCTATGACCGGGTGCGCCAGAGCCTGCACCTCTCGGGCGGCGTCAGCGTCTTCCAGGACGCCGGCTATGCGTTCTTCTCGCCCACCGCCGACATCGATCTCATCATCGGCGCGGCCAGCGGCGACGATCCGGTGCAAGGTCAAGGCCCGTTCGGCGATCTGACGGCGAGCGGCTTCCGAATCCTGGACAAAGGCCGCCGGGTGCTCTTGACCGGCAAGTCCCACCTCGTGCTGAAGGGCGAAGGCAGCGTTCCCGCGGAGGCGCGCCCGGCGCCGAAGACGTCGGGCAAGGAACGCTCGAGCCCGCCGACGACCAAGGGAGCCTCGGGATGAGGCGGGCGAATATTGGGGGCCTTCTCCTCGCCGTGACGCTGCTGGCGCCCGAAGCCGCACGCGCGCAAGGCATCAGCCTCAGCCAGAAGAGCGATGTGCCGATCGAGGTCGAGGCCGACCAAGGCATCGAGTGGCTGCGCGACCAGCAGGTTTACCTCGCCCGCGGCAACGCCAAGGCGACACGCGGGCAGGTCACCATCTACGGCGACACGCTCACGGCGCGCTACCGGCCGAAGAGCGGCGCCAAGCCGGCGACGGCCGATGCCGGCACCGGCAGCACCGAAATCTATCAGCTGGAAGCGCTCGGCAACGTCCGCATCGCCACGCCGACGGAAACCGCCTGGGCGGAGCGCGCCGTATACGACGCCGATCAGGCGGTGATCGTGCTGTTCGGCCGCAACCTCAAGCTCGAGACCACGACCGATGTGCTGACGGCCCGCGACAGTCTCGAATATTGGGACAAGCGCCAGCTCGCCGTGGCGCGCGGCAATGCGGTCGCCCAACGGGCCGATCGGCGCATCCGCGCCGATACGCTGAGCGCGCAGTTCGTCGAAGTCGCAGGCCGGGGCCAGAAGCTGCAACGCGTCGATGCCTTCGGCAATGTCGAGGTGCGCACCGATCTCGAGGTGGCGCGCGGCGACAAGGGCGTCTATCTCGCCGACCGCGAGGTCGCCACGCTGATCGGCCAAGTGCGCATCACCCGCGGCCAGAACCAGCTCGAAGGCGAGGTGGCGGAGGTGGACATGAAAAGCGGCGTCAGCCGGATGCTGAGCGCCACCCAGGGCCAGGCTCGCGTGCGCGGGCTATTCGTGCCCGAGCGCGCGCAATCGACCGCGCCAGCGAAGAAGCCCTGAGGTATGACCGAATCCCGCCCGATGCCACGGCTCGTCAAGACTAACCCCGGACTGGTCGCGAGCAATCTCGGCAAGCGCTTCAAGAAGCGGCCGGTGGTGCGCGACGTGAGCATCGCGGTCCAGCGCGGCGAGGTGGTGGGTCTGCTCGGCCCGAACGGTGCCGGCAAGACCACGTGCTTCTACATCATCACCGGCCTCCTCGCGCCCGATGTCGGCACCATCGCCTTGGACGGCCAGGACATCACCGACCTGCCGATGTACCGGCGCGCGCGCCTCGGCATGGGCTATCTGCCGCAGGAAGCCTCGATCTTCCGCGGGCTCTCGGTCGAGGCGAACATCCGTGCCGTCCTCGAGGTGGTGGAGAAGGATGCGGCCGCCCGCGAGGCCTATCTGGACGACCTGCTCGCGGAATTTTCGATCTCGCATCTGCGCCGCGCCCCGGCGCTGGCGCTGTCGGGTGGCGAGCGGCGGCGGGTGGAGATCGCCCGCGCGCTTGCCTCGCAGCCGAGCTTTATCCTGTTGGACGAGCCGCTCGCCGGCATCGATCCGATCGCCGTCAGCGACATCCGCGACCTCGTCGCTCACCTCAAGGATCGCGGCATCGGCGTGCTGATCACCGATCACAATGTCCGCGAGACGCTGGAGATCGTCGATCGCGCCTACATCCTGCACGACGGACGGGTGCTGATGGAGGGAAGACCCAGCGAGATCGTCGCCGACGAAAATGTGCGGCGCGTCTATCTCGGCGAGCGGTTCAGCCTGTAAAGAACCTGCGCCATGGCGATCTCACAGCGACTCGACCTGAGGCAAAGCCAATCGCTGGTGATGACGCCGCAGCTGCAGCAGGCGATCAAGCTCTTGCAGCTGTCGAATCTCGAGCTCGCCGATTACATCGAGCGCGAGCTCGAGCAAAATCCGCTTCTGGAACGCGACGAAGGTGCCAGCGAGCCAAGCGTCGCCGAGGAGAGCCCCGATCTGGCACCGGTGCCGGCCGATCCCTTGAACAGCGATGCGGCCGAGCTCACCCTCAGAGACACGCTGCCGGCCGAAGGCGATACGCCCCTCGATGCGGATGATTCCAATCTCTGGGCGAGCGCGCCCGCCGATTCCTTGCAGTCCTGGAAGACCGGCCGCGGTGGAACCGACTTCGACGACGACGATGCCGGGCTCGATTCCAATGCCAGCCGGCCGCCCACGCTCCGCGACCACCTGATCGACCAGCTCGCCGTCGAATTGAACGATCCCGTTGATAAGCTGGTGGGTTCGCATCTCATCGAGATGGTGGACGAGTCGGGCTATCTCCAGGGCGATCTCGACGAGACGGCAAAGCGCCTCGGCTGCGAGCGGAGCCGCGTGGAGGCGGTGCTGGCGCGCCTCCAACGCTTCGATCCTGCCGGCGTGTTTGCCCGCTCGCTGGCGGAGTGCCTGGCGCTCCAGCTGCGCGAGCGCAATCGACTCGATCCCGCCATGCAGGCGCTCCTCGACAATCTCGAGCTGCTCGCCAAACGCGACCTGACGCAGCTCCTCAGGCTCTGCGGGGTGGACGCCGAGGATTTGCGCGAGATGATCCACGAGATCAAGGCCCTCAATCCGAAGCCGGGCCAGGCATTCGACCAATCGCTGGCGCAGCCGGTGATCCCCGATATCATCATGCGCCCGCAGCCCGGCGGCAGCTGGCTCATCGAGCTCAACAGCGACACCCTGCCCAAGGTGCTGGTGAACACCCGCTATTATGCCCGAGTGAGCCGCTCGGCCCGGCGCAAGGAGGAGAAGGACTATCTCTCCGAGCGCTTCCAGTCGGCCAACTGGCTGGTCAAATCGCTGCACCAGCGCGCCACGACCATCCTCAAGGTTGCAAGCGAGATCGTCCGTCAGCAGGACGGCTTCTTCCGCCAGGGTGTCAGCGGATTGAAGCCGCTCATCCTGCGCGACATCGCCGAAGCCATCGCCATGCACGAAAGCACCGTTAGCCGGGTCACCACCAACAAGTTCATGGCCACCCCCCGGGGCATGTTCGAGCTCAAATACTTCTTCACCTCCTCGATCGCCAATTCCGCCGGCGGCGAGGCGCATTCGGCCGAAGCCGTCCGCTTCCGCATCAGGAGCTTGATCGAGGCCGAAGTCGCCGCCGAGGTGCTTTCCGACGATAAGCTCGTTGAGATTCTGCGGACCGAGGGCATCGACATCGCCCGGCGTACCGTCGCCAAGTACCGGGAAGCCCTGCGGATCCCCTCTTCGGTACAACGCCGACGCGAAAAATCCATGGAAATATAGAGGGTTAAGGGCAATTCGCGCGACACGAGATAGTCACCGCAGCCGGCTTGACTTGCGTGGATCGGGTTTCTATCGTCCGGCTCAAATGGGCCGCTGCGACCGCCCTTTGCGGGATGAGCGGCCTCAACCACGGGACTTCATGAAGCTGTCCGTCGCGGGCAAGCAGGTCGAGGTTGGATCGGCACTTCGCCACCACATCGACGCGATCCTGCCCCAGGCTATCGAGAAGTATTTCGGCAATCCCATCGAAACCGGCGTGGTCCTGAGCCGTGACGGGGCGGGGGTGCGTGCCGACATTTCCGTGCATGTCGGCCGTGGCATCCTGGTGCAGAGCCATCACGTGGCCTCCCAGGCGGTGCCCGCCTTCGACGGCGCTGCCGAACGGCTGGCCAAGCGTCTCCGCCGCTACAAGCGGCGGTTGCGCGACCATCATCGTCGGCCGGATGCCGCCAATGCCGAGCTGCCGGCGCGGCACTACGTGCTGGCGGCGGACGCCGACGCGCCGTCCGGCCGCCCCGCGGAGGGTGCGGCCGACCTGCCGGCGATCGTCGCCGAGATGGCGACAACCATCGAGCAGTTGAGCGTGAGCGAGGCGGTCATGCGCCTCGAGCTGGCGGAAATGCCGGCGCTTCTCTTTCAGAACAGCGCCCATGGCGGCTTGAACATGATCTATCGCCGCGCCGATGGGCACATCGGATGGGTCGATCCCCGCACCATCGACAAACAGTGACCGATCCGGACAGCCGAGGTTAGGCCGGGGGTGGATTTAGGGAGGGGGTGCGGCGCACCCCCTCCCCGACCCTCCCCGTAAAGCCGCGCCGGCCAAGCGCAAGCGGAACCATTGAGGACAGCCTATCGCCATGGACATGATCGACTTGATACGGCCGGAGAGCATCCTCCCCAGCCTTCGGGCCACCAGCAAAAAGCAGGCCCTGCAGGAGCTCTCGCGCCGTGCGGCCGAGCTCACCGAGCTGGACGAGCGCGAAATCTTCGATGCGCTCATCGAGCGCGAGCGCTTAGGCACGACCGGCGTCGGCATGGGCATCGCCATTCCGCACAGCAAGTTTCCGCGCCTCAAGCGGCTCGTCGGACTCTTCGCCCGCGCCGAGAAGCCGGTGCCGTTCGATTCGATCGACGAGCAGCCGGTCGACCTGATTTTCCTCTTGCTGGCACCGGCGACGGCGGGGGCCGATCACCTGAAGGCGTTGGCGCGCGTGTCGCGCCTTCTGCGCGACAAGAGCACCTGCATCAAGCTCAGGGGCTGCTCCGATGCGGACGCCATCTTCGCCTTGCTGACGGCAGCGCCGGCCAGCCACGCCGCCTGAGGCGGCTGGGTTCCGTCCAACTCTGGGATTGCTTGGCGATGCCGGCGCGCTTTGAAACCGGCACCTGAGCGTCTCAGTGCACGCTCAAGGGCTCCAGCTCATGCTGGCGCACGGCGGCGAAGGCGGTGTCGCGATCGCGGGCAACGCCCATCTCGGTGCCATCGGCGGCATGGATCGCATAGCCGACGACGTCGTTCACCACCACGCGCTTGACGTAGGCGAGGTGGTTGAGGCCGAGTGCCGCCACATCGGTCGGCGACATGCTTCTGAGGGTATTCACGGTCGTCATTTCTAGGCTCCTTTCCGGGGCGCTCATGAAGCCGCCCCGCGCTTGCCTGCGGACCCCGGCTGAGCACCGGGACCATCGGCCAAATCGACGGTCCGGGGCCGGCTTGCGCTTTTCGCCGCCGGCCGGATCTCGACCGTCTTCACGCGCGCCTCGGGTTGCGGGCGCACCAGATCGACATGCAGCAACCCGTTGTCGAGCTCGGCGCCGACCACCTCGATGCCGTCGGCCAGCACGAAGCTGCGCTGGAACTGCCGGGCGGCGATGCCGCGGTGCAGGTAGACGCGGTCCGGCGCATCCTCCTGGCGACCGCGGATGACGAGCTGGTCGTTCTCTACCTGGACGTTCAGGTCCTCGCGCCGGAATCCCGCAACGGCCAAGGTGATGCGCAGACCGTTCTCGCCGGTCTGCTCGATGTTGTAGGGCGGATAGCCCTCCGACGACATCTTCGAGATCCGGTCGAGGGTGCGTTCGAAATGATCGAAGCCCAGCAAGAGCGGGCTATTGAACAAGGATAGACGGCTCATCCATGCCTCCTCCCCACGTGAGCGAGCAGGCTTCGGGCCCTTGAGCGGCGCCCCAAACCGGCGGCCCCGATGGCGCCGCCGATGATGATGTGGGCAGGCGCGGGCGACCGGTCAAGACGCCGGCAAAGGCCGAAAAACCGTGGCTGAGGGCCTCACAGCATCGCGAGCGCGGTAACGAAGAGGCCCCAGAGCACCAGATCCATGATCCAGGATGTCGGGTTCTCGCCGGGGCCGAGGGTTCGCGGGACTGCATTCTGCATGGGCGCACCTCCTCCTATCCGCTGCTAACCTCGCTGAAAATGCAGCCGGGCGCTGTGACCGCCGTCACGGGCACGCCAAAATTGCCCCGGCCGGTTCGATGCGGCCTTCACCGCCGGCGGCGGCATGGTTGCCGGTTGGCTCCCTTGGGGAATCCCTTCGCGCCCACGCCCGCCAAGCCCATCTATCTGATCGGCCAACACTTTCGCCCAGTCCGTGCCGGTGAGCCGAGCGCATGGCCCGGGGTCGTCGAGGCGGAGACTGAAACGGCGAGGGCCCGGCCGTTGCCGGCCGAGCCCTCTTTCGAATTGGTGGAGCCAAGGGGGGGCTCCAACGAACCGCCACCTAAGCGCCTGATATAGCTGGACCTGAGGCCCGGCGGCAGGAGCCCAAGCCGCAGATTGCTACATCGCACTGCTACAGTGCGGGGTGGTCTGTGCGGGAAAGACGACTGCTACAACGGGGCGCTCGCTGGCACTTTCGGTGCTCCATCCCGGTCGATCTGCGGTCTCGGTTCGGCCGGCGCGAGATCGCCCTCAGCCTAAGAACCTCGGATATCATCGCCGCACGACTCAGGGTCCGGCAGGCATCCGCCCTCGCTGACCGTCTGTTCCAGGTGGCGCGCATGTCGACTGCGACTCGAGCCCAGCTTGAGGCAATGGCCCGGCGATGGTTCTGCGAGATCCTTGATCGTGGGGAACTCGCGATCATCGGGACCCCGACAACGACGGCCGACCTAGCGGCGCGGATAGAGAAGAACGGCCAGGTCGTGGCCGAGGCAGACCACTGGCTATAGACGCGGAACGTGAGCGCCGTTGCCGCGCTCACCGATGCCCGCTTGAAGGTCGAAGGCCTCAATATCGAGCCGGGCACAGACGATCATCTACGCGCCTCGCATCTCATGCTGAGGGCCTATGTCGAGGCGGCTTACCAGATCGCGGCCCGTGCCGAGGGAAGCTTTGCCCCGCCTTTCCGTGACGGGCTTTTTGTCGAACGCGTGACACCACCCCTGGCCGCTTCCACTACAACCGCATCGGAGACGCCATCCGGGCCGACACTCGGGAAAACCATCGAGAAATATCTGGCCGAGCGCTTGCCATCCTGGAGCCTCAAGACGCGGCGCAAGGAGGCCGCCATTCTTCGCCTGTTCGCCGAGGTCGTGGGGTCCGACAGCCGGATGATGACCATTGGCCTAACGGACGTTGTGCGCCTCAAAGACATCCTGCGAAGGCTGCCGGCGAACCATTCTAAGCTCTGGCCGGGCGTTCCAGTAGCCGAGGTCGTGGAACGGCCCAACCTGCCCGCAGCTATGTCGACCACGACCCTCAACACGTACCTGTCGAAGACGGGCGGGTTTCTCCGTTGGTGTGCGAGCCACGGCCTCACGGGCGCAAGGCTGGACGTCGCCGGCCTCAAGCTCAAGGCGTCCGGCAAGGCGAAAGAGAGGCGCGACCCATTCAGTGTCGATCAGCTACGGGCGATCTTTGCCGGCCCGCTCTATACCGGCTGCCTCGGCCCACGATATCGCTTCTGGCCGGGCACGGAACGTATTCGCGACGATGCCCGCTTCTGGGCTCCATTGATTGGACTGTATAGCGGCGCGAGGCTTGGCGAGATCTGCGGACTGCGGGTCGCCGACGTAGCGGAAATCGACGGCGTGCCAGTACTCAACATCCGAGAGACGGATGAGCGGGATCTGAAGACGACGGGCTCTCGCCGGATGGTCCCCATCCACGCCAGGCTGCTTGATGTAGGCCTTCTAGAGTATGCGGCCACTCTCAAGGCCAAACGCGAGGCGAGGCTGTTCCCAGAGCTTCGCGTGCGTTCGGACGGCTATATCAGCGATGAGATCTCTAGATGGTTCTCGCGCGGCCTCAAGAGGCTCGAAGCCAAGACACCGAAGACATCGTTCCATAGCTTCCGGCACAATTTCAGCGACGCGCTCAAGATGGCGGGCGTCCCTGGCGATCGGCGGCGCGCGATCATGGGCTGGACCAGCCGCGACATGGATGAGTCGACCTATGGAGGCAGCACGCCAGGTGCGGGCTTCTCATTGGCGACCTTAAAGGCAGACGTGGATCGCGTGGCCTATCCCCTGGATTGGGGCCACCTGACGCGGTAAGCGCTTCCCGGCGGTATCGCTGCACATTCGCCGCGCGGATCGGCCACGGACCCGGCATGGCTGCAAAGTGGCGATTAATAGTATTTGAGATAATTTAATCTATGCCAGTCTGCCATGCACGACTCGCACGACACTCGCCATGGTCATGCAGTAATAGCGCTTGTGCTCTCGTTTGACTTATGGCAGCCGGCCAACTATGCTGCTATCTCCAGTTTCGAGGAGATAGCAATGGCTCGCAAATATACGAAGCTCAACGCCGATCAGCGTCTCGCCGCACGGCGGCTTTCGGTCGGCGGCAACCCGCCCGACCCCGCAACGATCGCGTCCATTTGGGGCATCAGCGCCCGCTCCATGAGCAGCCTGGTTAAGGGACTGCGGCCAGGGGCGAACCTTAACGATCTCATGCTCCTTTGGAGCCTTGAGAGCGGCAAGAAGCTTACCCGAGCCGAGGGAATTCGCGCGCTACGTCGCGCCTCCCGGATCACGACTGAGCGGCTATTCGTGTGGGGCTCAAATGCCAACCGGATCGTTGCGGCCGGTACAGGATCACAAGAGCCGTTGCGCTAGCCCTTCAAGCATTCGCGTACCAATCGAGCTAGCCAGTCGTGATCCCGAGTCTCGACATGACGCGGGCCACCGAGGTTCGACGGTGTGTGAAGCTCACCCCAGACCAGCGGCTCGCGCTGCGGCTCGTGCGCTTGAGGCTACCGGATTGCCGGCCGGAATTTCTGGCGGGGCTCTTCGGGATCAGCCTGCAATCCGTAAATGCAGGCCTTGAAGGCGTAACGATCCTTTCGGGCGCTCGTGACCTTTTGGTCGCGTGGTGCGCCGACAGCAACCGACGCGCTTATGCCGAGTCCTCCGCAGTCGAGGCACTCGGCAGGGCGGAGCGTCTAGTGTGCGAACGGGTCGTGGTGGCAGGTGCATCCGGCCCTCAAACTCTAACCGCCCTTTTCGGGCAGGAGATCAACCATGCCTACTGTTTCTAGTGCGCCCGAATGTCCCGTGGATGCTGCGATCACTCGCGCCGATATCGATCGTCTACAGCACCTCCAACAGGAGCGTAGCGACTCCTGCGGCGCACTGCCGGACAGCGAACGCGCAGAGCTAGCGGGGTTAGAGGCGCTTTGGTCACGCTATCTAGGTTGGCGTGGAAAGGTGGAAGACTACTTCAAGGCGGCCGAACGCGCGGAGCAACAGGCGCTCTCTCCCAACCGGCACGATCCGTCCGGCGATCTTGGCAGGCAGGTGCTTGCGCTGGCCCGTGCGCCGAGTCGCCGGGTGATTGAGCGCGAGATGGTTGAGGTGCGAAACCCGGACGGCAGCATCATTCGAGTGCAGAAGACAGCAGAGCCCCAGCGGTATCGCTCGTCCGCCGAACTCCAGGCGGGCGGGCTCGCCCGCATTGAGAACGGCTTCGATCGTGGGCAAGGCCGGCGATGATCCCGATCGGCTTCGCGCTCACAAACGAGCTGGCGAAGAACAACACTTGGCCCATCCGCCTGTTCGCCATCGCCACGGACGGCCCCGCGCCGCTCTTCGTCACGGACTCAGACAAAGAGGTGCTTCACCAAGGCGTCCACTACGACCCGATGGGCATCTCCTATAGCCAAGGCACCAAAAAGAAGTCCCTCGAGCTCGACACCTACAGCGTGGTCGTCGACAACATCAACGGCGACATGCTCGCTTGGGCACTCACGACCCGGCCGATTGGCCGCACCGTGACGGCCTATAAGGGCCTGACCGCCGGGGCGACAGTGCTCGATGCCGGCAGCGACTGCCTCACGCTGATCGGGGTTGAGGCCGTCACCCTGTTCTCCGGCCGTATCACGGCGCTCAAGGCCGACGTCGAGATGGAATTCTCGGTCAAGTCGAACCTCTACCTCGCCGGACAAAGAGGACCGATCTCGATGCAGGACGTTAGTTGTCGCTTTCGAGGCCTCAACGGCTTCAAGGGTCCGAACTGCGGCTATACCGGCTCCGAGACTGCCTGCAACTTCACGTTTGCCCGCTGCCAGCAACTCGGCAACCAGCTTCGTTTCGGCGGGTTCCCTGATCTGACAGAGGGCGACTATCGATGACGACGAAGAGTGCCACGGCGGCCCGTAGACGCATCATGCTTGCCGTGTCATCCGTTTCTAGCGCGCGATCGTAGCGGCGGCCGTGTCATGTCGAAGGGATTTCACCTACTCGCCCCCGAGGACATCGCCGGCTATCAGTACGGCCGGCTCACGTTGCAAGACCTCGCGGCCAAAGCGGGCATCAGCAAGCAAGCGATCAGCCGAGGCTTGCATCGTCGCGGTATCGTCCGCGCCGCGAGTCCGCCAGAGGCCCCCACAGCGTCGCCGGAGGCCGTTGTTGCCACGATCGGCCCATCGGCGACAGCGCCCGTCGAAGCAACCCCAGCGCACCTCAGAGCCATCCCGGCGGCCAATGAAGGCTTCTCCGATGATGACGTGCGGCGATTGGCGGTCTCTGCGAGCTACCTCGCCATCCGTCGTGCCCATGCCATGCTTGGCGACAGTGCATCGCTTGGTGCAAGCGCCATTAAGGCGTTGATGACGAGCCTGACGATCGCGGTTAGCGAGTTGAAGGGATTGGGCGTGCTCGATGACGAGGCCGCGATCGTCCCCGAAATCAAGATACGGATCATGAGCGATGGCGAGGGCGCGACGCTCAAGGCCAAGACGAATGGCAAGTCGAGCGACCCTACCCTCGACCAGGACCAAGGGGTCAAATAATCCCCTCCAAACGTCGCCGCCGGAATGGCGGGTTTCCGCCACTGGCGAAGGCATCATCGATGGGGTTAAAAAACACTTGTTTGTCTCTGCCACCCGGTGGCCGGTGACGCCTTGGGTAATGCTGACGCGGGCAGCTTCTTGCCGACCCGGCCGCCCTCGGCGGATTGGCGCTCAAGGCGTTGCTGCCGGCCTCGCACTGGCGCTCGCGGAGCTGCGTGCGCTCGGCATGCTTAGTGGGCTCGGCATGCTTCGTGGGAATGACGGCGACATCGTGCCCGAGGTGCGCGTGGGTATGATGACCGAAGATGAGGATAGGGCGATGAAGGCCCAGTCGAACAGCGAGACGCCCGGCTAACGCCTCTCGGGCTATACCGCGCCAGGCTTGAGGCTATGGTGACTCGAAGTTAAAGGTATCCCATTGACCCTTCCAGGTGAAATAAGCATCGCGCCTTACAGACTTGAAATTCTCCCCGACCAGTAAGATAGAAAACCTATATTTCCCGACTGGCTCAAGTATCTTTTCAATTCGCAATGGAACTGAGGCGATCCCGGGGTAAAATTGATCTTTATACTTCTTCTCCTCATGTTCAAAATGCTTCTTCACGACGATAAGGTCAATATAGCGAATAACATCAGGCGGCAAATCAATCGCGGAGAATGCTTCCTCCCCACCTAGAGACCAGCATAGTTGGGCATTATCCGCGAAGACTGTCGAGTATTCATCTCGCTCATGCTGCTTGGCGATTTGCGTAATGTAGCATCTGCAAGATTTTGCCGTCCTTCGTCCGGTATTGGTCGCGAATAACCTAAGATATACTGCATCATTCTCGCCCAGGAACCGGCCAGTATTCTGATTGAACTCGCGGAACTTGGTTTCAGCCTTGCAATCGCTCGCATCGTTGAAGCCGACCCTTGCTGATGTCGAATACCACCAGTCGGTGGCCGGCTTTGAGAGCACGGCGACGGAAAAGCCAACAGCACCGCCGGCTAGGATTTTTGCGGCTTCGACCCAGGGATCAGTCTGCATTAACCCTCCACCATCCAACGCTGGCCTCTAATGAGGCGTCTGGCCAGGGCTGTCAATTCAGCCCTGACGGGTCTATCCCAACCCGGCAAAACACATGCCACTGGGTAAGCTCATATTTCTCGTCAGGTTGCTAAAACAAGTTGACAGAAGCGGTGGCGCCGCTTGCGGATCGGCCAGAGGGCGCATTGTTGCTCGCCGCGCTCCAGGCCGGTGACGTGCTGATCACCGCCAAGCTTGACCGGATGTTCCGCTCAGCCCTGGACGCTCTAGACGTGCTCGGCCGGCTCAAGGACCGTGGCGTGTCGCTGCATATGGTGGACTTGGGCGGCGACGTGACCGGGAACGGTATATCAAAGCTGGTCTTCACCATTCTGTCGGCCGTCGCCGAGGCCGAGCGAGATCGCATCCGCGAACGCATCCGCGACGTGAAGGGCGACCAGCGCGAGCGCGGACGCTATCTAGGCGGAAAGATACCGTTCGGCTGGCGAGTTGATGGTGACGGGGCACTGGCGCGGGTGCCTGAGCAACAGGCAGCCATTCACGAGCTGGTGCGTATGCGCTCTGAGGGCCGCTCGTATCGCGCCATCTCGCACCAGGCCGCCGCACTCGGCTTCCCCTTGTCCCATGAGGGCGTGAAGAACATCATCAACGCGGCGAGCCAGCGGACGGCCTAGGGGTGACGGCAAATGCCTGGCGTGCGGATAATGGTCGCGACCCTCGCCTTGTTGATGTCAGTCGCCGGCCCGGCTGATGCCCAGACAAACCCCTACATTGGCAGTGGCGGCCAGAACCCCTACTCAACCTCACTGCCTGGTGCGCCGCCGCTGATCGACATGGGCACGCCAGGCCCGCTCTATCGCACGCCCGAAACATTCGTCTTGCGCGACAGCAAGGGACATATCACCGGCACCATCGAGACGCCCCGAGGGGCCGTCGATGGCGACCTGATCGTACGCGACGATAAGGGCCGGCGGGTCGGGACGATCAAGCGGCCTACCTATTGATCCGTGGCGGGCTGGCGCATCTCCTTAGAGGGGCAGGCATAATGGAGCTAAATAAAAGCAACCGGGATCGTTTGATCTCAGAGCTGAAGCAGGAAATTAATGATGATCTTGTGCAATTAAAACATTTAGACATGCACGCAAAGGACATGACGAAGAAACAATTTGCGAAGATGAAAAGACAACTTGCACCACAGGCCGTGGGGGCGGCTTCGATTGCACTTCAACATATCGAAGCGATCTTTGCCGGCGACCTCGACGCAATTTCTCTTCTTCTAAGTACTCTTCCTGAGCAATCGGGCGGCAAAATCGCCGTCGCTATGTATAGGGCGGGCCTACCAGACGAAGCATTGAGGCGCGGCCTTGGGTCCGCGTGGGATCTAGGCCACAATTCGGTTCTTGATGCCTGCGAGGCCCATTTCCCCGACGATCCGAGGCATGGCTTTTTTCGCATGTTCGGCTCCGCGAAATTCCCGCCCCCGCCGGAGCTTCCTGAAACTGTGCAGATATGGCGGGGTGCGGCCGGCCTAACCAACAGCATTGCGAGGCGGCATGGCGCGTGGATGGCAAGCGGGGACCACAAAGACCCAAAGACGATAGCGATACACGGGCTGTCATGGACGCTAGATCGAGATATCGCCTGTTGGTTCGCGATGAGGGGCCTTGATAGCGAAAAGGATTCTGTTTGCGTGCTGAGCGCAACGGTGCCCCGACAAAAGATCGTTTATTACAGCAATGATCGGGATGAGCAGGAAGTCATAGTTGATCGCCCGGCTGGGGCGGCGGTGGACGGCACCCAGGCCGACTGGAAAGCCGGGCATCAGCGGGTGATGCTGGCACGCAAGCGTGAGCTTACTGCGCCAGCATAACTCCGTCCGTCTCCCACTGTGATCATGCAAGCCGCCGCGTCGGGACGATCAAACGGTCCTAGCCAATCACCAGCCGCAACTTAGATTGACCGCCAGGTTGACGGCTTCCGTCGTCAACGTCCTGCGGCGCTATCGAGACGGCGAGACTGGAACAATATCTGTCGCCAAAGTCATAACTGCCTTCTAGCAGCATGCCGCGAATGAGGGCGATGATCTCTTCACACGTGAACCCCATGCAGCCGAAGCGAGTGTCGTCGACCGTGATCTGAATTTGCACGCGCGCCTCCGTTGGTTGCGCGGCGAAGATGGCGCACGGCCGGCGCTGTGAGCAACCGTTATGGTGTTTGCTCAGTGGCTGAGCATGGGCATAAGTGACCGCTCATAGCGGGGCGAGAGGGATCGAAAAAAACGGGGTGGGGTGGGGGAGTCGAAGGGCATCGATCCATTGGGCGGTCGCAAAATCGGTCAACTGCCTGGCTAGCCTAGTATGCTAGTTGTGCGGGTCTTGGTGATCGGTATTAGGGCGCAAACGCCACAAGCGGAAAACCGAAGCCGGCCCATCTCATGCTGGGAAGGGCTCGGCGTGAGGTGCCACATCAAATTGGCGAGAGAGCTATTCGGCGACAACCTCACGCGGGGTCCAGTCTGCCGGACGGCGCTGTCTATCGCATTCCTCGTCGGAGCAGTTGTGCTGAGCGATATAGGGAAACTGGAAGCTAACGTGCTCTCTGTCTCTGGGGTTACCCCCTATGACTACTTGGACAGCAAAGCGGGTGACGTGCTTCTTGGTATTGGGGAAAACGTCGCTGTAGGTCGCCCATCCCCACAGATAGAGAAACTTCTTTTTTGCAATAACCTGCTCGATCACCTGCATGGATGTATAGACATCGTGACCGTTGACGGTCCCGTGTGGTGGCGCACTAAGAAAAATCGCACTTCTCTTGCTCGGAGGCATCTCAGCGGGCCAGTAGTCGGGGAAATCCCAATCGGGAGGTAGTTCGTCATCCCTGGGCTGGAGATTGATGTGATTGATCAGGAGGCGAGTTGGCGTATCCCCCGAGTTGGTCCAAATCGTTCGGAATCCCCAGTTGGTAATCTCACCAGTTTCGGGATTGAGATTTGCGATCGGAACAAAGGAAGCGGAAATGAATGCGCGCTGGCCGGCGATGAGCGCGCGCTCGGCTGTATCGGCGGCTCGCCGAGCCGCATCAGCAGAGTCTCTGCCGACCGCAGCCACTCTTTCGCTGGAGATAAACAGGGCAATCGTGGCGAAGACAAGCGCGGCGGTGAACGCGGCGATAACGAAGGTGCTTCCGGCGGTTATGACTTTCTCGTAGCGCTCTACAAGAGCGACAAAACGTTCCCGGTAGTTTTGGGGTTCTTGCTCCTGGGTCCTGCTGCCGCGATCTTGTTGGGCATTCTGATTGGCCCCTGGATTGGTGGTGCTGTAGTCATTTCGTGGTTCGTGCTGATCTGCTTTCTGCTGATCTCCGGTGTTTGGCCGTGAGAGCGACACGGCGAGACCTCCGACCACGGCCAGAATGGCGATCAAAGCAAATATGATTGCCATGGACCTTCCCCCGCTCATCAGCGCCCCCTATAGATCCTCCAATACTACCCCCTCCAACTCCAGCGCCGCCAGGCAAGCCGGGGTTACGCATGCTGAGGGCACGAGAGATCAAGGGATTTGGCTCTCTCGATCTGGCCCCGATTTGCGGCAGAGCCAGCGCGGGGTGTATAAGTAAAGAGGCCGGTCGGGTTCCAGCCCGACCGGCCTCTTTCATCTCAATTCTGTCCGCGACAGGTCCAACCCTTCGCGTGCGGCCGAACACAGAAAGCCCTCTCGTGTCCAGCGTTAAAGAGTCTATCGCAGCGCCCATAGCGGCGCAATCCTCCGTATTCGACGGCTTCTCCGTCTTCGCAGGTTGCTCGATGCCGGCTCGGCCAAGCACCCCGGCTGTGCTACTGCCTGTCCTTGATGATGGCGATGATGGCGATGACGCGCTGCCGTCTCCGCCGGCCTGTGTGCTGCCCTATCTGCCTCCAGAAAAGGTTAGTTCAAGGCCCGGCGCAAAAGTGCGTCTAGGGCCCGGCGCTCGCCGATATCGCACGCCGAAGCCCAAGCGCCATGCTGCTTCCCGCGTAGCCAGGCCGTCTTCCACAGTGTCCTCTTCTCTTTCCCTACCTCCCTCAGCCCTACGAGCCCTCATCAGCAAGTTCTTTCCAGGGAGAATTCCACGTCGCCAGCAAGCCGAGTTCGACCGCCTGGCAGACGAGCATCAGCTTGCCTTCACCGGCCTAGCCGCCTTCTTCTCGCGGTCGTACTTCAACACGTCTGGGACCGTGATGCTCGCCGATGACGAGGAGGCGACCGACTTCCTTCGTCGGCTGAACTGGTTCGTGATCAGACGAGGCGGCCGTCGCCTTGCCTACTTCGGCATCTACAGCCCGATTTTCGACGATGGAAGACCCCACCGGCACCTGCACTTCGTCTTGGCGCTTCCCGAAAGATCACGTGAGAGGAAGGCCGTGCAGAAGTTCTTACGCAACCGGCCAGGCATGGGTGGGAGGTCGCTCTGGTTCAGGGGCAAGAATGACGATCCCTTGCAGCCAGCCCATCTTGCAGCGATCACCGACAAGCCCGCCGGCTACGATGGCATTCCCGGCTTGGTCGACTACTGGCAGCACCATTTCGACGACGCTGCGAAGTTCCAGCCCGGTACCGTCAAGATCCATGCGAGCGACGATGTTCGGGCCGAAGCCCGTTGGTTTGGAGAACATTGCCGTGAAGTGCTGAACGAGATTGAGGCGCGGTACAAGTTGCCGTTCGCCATCCCGACCTTCGGTCCTGTCCAGTCGGCCTCGGCTGGCCTATCTCCTTCGTCCGCCATGCCTGCGTTGAACCTGACGTGAGCGATGACGTACGGGCGCTTGCCCGCCAGATCGCGTCAGAGGGCCTACAGACTCTATCGCGACTTGCGCCGACTCCAGAGGCCGCCGGCGAGTCATGTGCGCCTGACAGCGCTCGCAAGCGCTTTGAGGCCGATGCGCCATTTCTGGATGGCACGGCCAGCCAGTGGATGGAGGTGATCGGTATGACGCGCGAGGAAGCGACGCGGCGCGTCCGCGATGCCTTGCGTGAGCAGCATGGCCGGCTGCGGGCATCGCCTGCCATGCCTATGTTCGATCCGGGCCGGCCTCGGTCCATTGCTATGCCTGTATTGGGCTTGCAACGGCCTCCACACCCCGCCATGCCTAGGCTGGCCCTGGGATGACCGATGCGGTTGGCGGCTCGCCCAAGACCATCGCCGGACGCGGCGCGAAACTGCTACAGTGGACTGCTACATTTTGGTGTGATGGAGCCTGCGGCGAGCGCTTCGTTGATCATCCCCTAAGTCCCTGAAACGGCGAGGGCCCGACCGTTGCCGGCCGGGCCCTATTCGAAAATGGTGGAGCCAAGGGGGATCGAACCCCTGACCTCTACAATGCCATTGTAGCGCTCTCCCAGCTGAGCTATGGCCCCGTCGTGGCTGGCGCCCGTGCTTGGGCTGCTCGATGTTCCTGAGCCGCTAGAGTGGCCGGCCGGCCCGGGAATTCGAGCCTCTTACCCGCCTTGACCGCTCTCCAGCAAGCGAAAACGCCCCCCGCCGCCAGCGGCGGCGGCCTGGCCCAGAACTAACGCTCCTCCTCCTCATCGACATTGTCCAAGACCTCGGCCACGTCGTCCTCGTCCTCGCCGAGCTCGGAGGTGTCTTCGATCAGCTCTTCCTCTTCCTTTTCCTCGCTCTCGGCCCCTTCGGCCGCAGGCTCGACCGCCTCGGCCCCTTCGGTCTCGACTTCGACCGGGACCTCGTTGGGAACCAGCGGCACGACCTTCTCTTCGGCCGGCGCCGGACGCTGGCGCCGGCTTTTCAATACGGCGTCGGGATCCCAAGAGGCGCCGCATTTCGGGCAAGCCACCGTGGCCCGGTTCAAATCGTAGAAGCGAGCGCCGCAGCTGTGGCACTGGCGCTTGCTTCCCCACTCAGGTTTCGCCAATTCACGTCCTCCAAGCGGCTTTCCGTGGATGCCCTGGCGAGGCCGGCAGGATGGCTTTCTCCGGGGCCGGCGGGACTTGCCACGTTCGCTTGGCCCTGTCAAAAGCAAAATTGTGGACCCCCAGAGTCGGCGGGTGGCCGGCCCATCCGGGATGTGATAGAGACGCCGGCCAGCTCAGCGGAGACCCGAGTTTTGCGCAAAGTAGTCGCACGGCCCTCGAACGGCCTCTCCGGCCGGCTCGCCGTGCCGGGTGACAAATCGATCTCCCATCGCAGTCTGATGATCGGTGGCATCGCCGTCGGCGAGACCAAGATCAGCGGCTTGCTCGAGGGCGAGGATGTGCTGAACACCGCGGAGTCCATGCGCCGGCTCGGTTGCGAGGTGGACCGGGGAGAAGACGGCGTCTGGCATGTGCACGGACTCGGCCTAGGCGGCCTCAAGGAGCCCGCTCAAGTGCTCGACTTCGGCAATTCCGGCACCGGCGCCCGGCTGTTGATCGGGCTTCTGGCCGGCCATCCCTTCACCAGCTTCTTCACCGGCGATGCCTCGCTCCGGCGCCGCCCGATGCTGAGGGTGACGGAGCCGCTCTCGCAGATGGGTGCCCGCTTCGTCAGCCGCGAGGGCGGCCGCTTGCCGCTGGCGGTCATCGGCGCCCGCGATCCCATGCCGGTGACCTATCGCCAGAAGGTCGCCTCGGCCCAGGTGAAATCCGCCATCCTCTTGGCCGGCTTGAGCGCGCCGGGCGAGACCACGGTCATCGAACCGGAGCCGACCCGCGACCATTCCGAGAAGATGCTGAGCCATTTCGGCGCCGAAATCCGCGTCGCCGACACGGCGGAGGGACGACGGGTGACGCTGGTGGGTCAGCCGGAGCTGAGCGCCCGCCCGGTGCGCGTGCCGGCCGATCCGTCCTCGGCGGCGTTTCCCGCCGTCGCCGCGCTCCTGGTGCCGGGCTCGCGCCTCGAGCTGCCGAATGTCGGCATGAATCCGCTGCGCGACGGCCTCTATCGCACCCTTGTCGACATGGGCGCCGACATCGCCTTCGAGAACCGGCGCATGGAGGCGGGCGAGCCGGTCGCCGATCTCGTCGTCAGCCACAGCGGGCTCAAGGCTGTCGAGGTGCCGGCCCAGCGCGCGCCCAGCATGATCGATGAGTACCCCGTCCTCGCCGTCGCCGCCGCCTTCGCCGAGGGTACCACCGTCATGCGCGGGCTGGCCGAGCTCCGGGTCAAGGAGAGCGACCGGCTCGCCGCGGTCGTCCGCGGGCTCACCGCGGCGGGCATCGAGGTGGAGGCCAGCGAGGACACGCTGCGGGTCAAGGGACGAGCCGGCGCCAACCGGCCGCCCAGGGGCGGGGCCGTCATCGCGGCTGCTCTCGACCACCGCATCGCCATGGCTTTCCTCGTCCTCGGCCTGGTCTCGGAGAAGCCGATCACGATCGACGACGGCACCACCATCAGCACGAGCTTTCCCAATTTCATCGAAGCCATGGCTCGTTGCGGAGCGGCGATCGCCTGGGACGAGGCTGAGTGATCGTCGCCATCGACGGCCCGTCCGCCTCGGGCAAGGGCACCCTCGCCCGGCGCATCGCCAAGGCCCTGGGCCTGCCCTGTCTCGATACCGGCCTCCTCTACCGGGCAACCGCGCGCCGGCTTATTGCCGCCGGCATCGCCGCCGGCGACGAGGCGGCCGCCCTGAAAGCGGCCGAGGCGGTGACGGCGGCCGATTTGGAGGCTCCGGGCCTCCGGGACGAAGCGGTGACCCGGCTTGCCTCCTTGGTCGCCGCCATGCCGGCGGTGCGCCGGGCCTTGTTCGACTTTCAGCGGCGTTTTGCCGGCACTCCAGGCGGTGCGGTGCTCGACGGCAGGGACATCGGCACGGTGGTCTGCCCCGATGCCGACATCAAGATCTATGTCGACGCCGCCCCCGAGGTCCGGGCCGAGCGGCGGGTGAGGGAGTTGCGCGAGCGCGGCCTCGAGGCTATACCTAGCGCCGTTCTCGGCGACTTATTGGAGCGAGATGCCCGCGACCGCGGTCGCCGGGCCGCGCCCTTGGCTCGGGCCAAGGATGCATTCTTGCTCGACACCAGCCAACTCGACGCCGACCAAGCGTATGAAGCGGCACTGTCTTTCATACGGTCGCGGGAACCAGGACGCCGGTAGCGGATCGCCGCTGAACCGGTTGCGTTGCAACCCAGAAGCCCGGCCCAGCGAGCCGGGCAGGACGGGACGGCGGAGCGGTGATACCGATCGGCGCCGGGCCCGATTGAGGAGAGATGAATGAGTAAAGCCGCCATGGCCGGCAAAGATAGCCACCCCGCGAAGGAGAGCTTTGCGGCGCTTTTGGAAGAGACCCTGGGCGCCGGCGGGGGCCTGGAAGGCAGCGTCATCAAAGGCCGCGTCGTCGGCATCGAGAACGATACGGTGCTGGTCGATGTCGGGCTCAAGTCCGAAGGCCGGGTGGCGCTGAAGGAGTTTAGCACGCCGGGGCAGCCGGCGGAGCTGAAGCCGGGCGATATGGTCGAGGTCTATCTCGAGCGCATGGAAGACAAGTACGGCGAGGCCGTGCTGTCGCGCGAGAAGGCGCGCCGCGAGGAAGCCTGGACCCAGCTCGAGAAGGCCTTCCAGGAGAACCAGCGCGTGACCGGCGTGATCTTCGGGCGGGTCAAGGGCGGCTTCACCGTCGACCTCTCGGGCGCCGTCGCCTTCCTGCCCGGCAGCCAGGTCGACATCCGACCGGTCAGGGACATCACCCCCTTGCTCGGCACCCCGCAGCCCTTCCAGATCCTCAAGATGGATCGCCGCCGCGGCAACATCGTGGTCTCCCGCCGCGCCGTGCTCGAGGAGAGCCGCGCCGAGGCCCGCTCCGAACTGGTGGCGAGCCTGAAAGAGGGCCAGGTGCTGCAGGGCGTGGTCAAGAACATCACCGACTACGGCGCCTTCGTCGATCTGGGCGGCGTCGACGGCTTGCTGCACGTGACCGACATCGCCTGGCGCCGCATCAACCATCCCTCCGAGGCCTTGCAGATCGGCCAGACCGTCAAGGTGCAGGTGATCCGCTTCAACCCGGAGACGCAGCGCATCAGCCTCGGCATGAAGCAGCTCGAGGCCGATCCGTGGGAGGGCGTGGAGTTCAAATATCCGGCCGCCGCCAAGTTCACCGGGCGGGTCACCAACATCACCGACTACGGCGCCTTCGTCGAGCTGGAGCCCGGTATCGAGGGTCTGGTGCACGTCTCGGAGATGAGCTGGACCAAGAAGAACGTCCATCCCGGCAAGATCGTCTCGACCAGCCAGGAGGTCGAAGTGATGGTGCTGGACGTCGATCCGCAGAAGCGCCGCATCAGCCTCGGCCTGAAGCAATGCCTCGCCAATCCCTGGGAGGCCTTTGCCGAGAAGCATCCGGCCGGCACCGAGCTCGAGGGCGAGGTCAAGAACATCACCGAGTTCGGGCTGTTCGTGGGCCTGCCCGGCGAAATCGACGGCATGGTGCATCTCTCCGACATCGACTGGAACCGACCGGGCGAAGATGCGATCAAGGACCACAAGCGCGCCGACAAGGTGAAGGTGAAGGTGCTCGACGTCGACATCGAGAAGGAGCGCATCAGCCTCGGCATCAAGCAGCTGGCGCAGGATCCGTTCGAGACCGGCGTGGTGCAGCTGAAGAAGGGCGAGGTGGTGACCGGCACCGTCACCATCATCACCGAAGGCGGCGTCGAGGTCCTGGTCGGCGACGGCGTGCCCGGCTTCATCCGCAAGTCCGAGCTGTCCCGCGAGCGCTCCGAGCAGCGTCCGGATCGCTTCGCCGTCGGCGAGAAGGTCGATGCCAAGATCACCCAGATCGACGCCAAGACCCGCAAGCTCACCCTCTCGATCAAGGCCCGCGAGGTCGACGAGGAGAAGCAGGCGATGGCCGAGTACGGCTCGTCCGACTCGGGTGCCAGGCTGGGCGAGATCCTGGGGGCGGCGATCAAGCGCCGCGAGAAGGACCGCGAACAGTCCGGCGAGGAAGAAAAGTCGGAGTCCTGACCCAGGACTGAGGCCGCTATTGAGGGAGGGGGCATGGCCTCCTCCCTCCGGCCCGCCCCAAGGCGTAACTCCCCTAGGGCGAAAAGCGTTTTATTCCGAGAGACTTATACTTGACGGTTGTGACTGGCTGCGGCAGGCTTAGCTTGCCGCGTCTGGCCAAGGTCCGCCCCTGGGTGGTTTGGCCGGGGTGAGGCTTAGCCTGACCCCGATCCTCTCCCAAGGGGCGAGGCGCGTGCGCTCGCTGGCTCCAAAGGGGCGACGCCATGACGAAGTCGGAGCTCATCCTGCACCTGGCGGAATTGAACCCGCACCTCTACCAGCGCGACGTCGAGCGGATCGTCTCGACGATTTTCGAGGAGATCGCCGGTGCGCTTGCCCGCGGCGACCGGGTGGAGCTCCGAGGTTTCGGGGCGTTCTCGGTCAAGCGCCGGGACAACCGGGTCGGGCGCAACCCGCGCACGGGCGAGGCCGTCCAGGTCGAGGCCAAGGCGATCCCCTACTTCAAGACCGGCAAGCAGCTGCGCGACCGTCTCAACGAAGGCAGCAAGAGCTCGTAACAGTTAATGGCTCGGCGTTCGGCTTTGCGCCGCGCCATCAGCTTCTTGGTGATGGCGCCGGCGACCGTCATTCTGGTGCTGTTCGCCGTCTCCAACCGCGAGCCGGTGCTGCTCTCGCTGTGGCCGTTGAGCGAGGGCGTCGCCGCTCCGCTCTATCTGGTCGTCGTGGCCCTGCTGGCGATTGGTATCGTCATCGGCATGGCGATCGCATGGGCCTCGGGCGCCCGCTCCCGGCGGGAGGTGCGCGAAGCCCGCGACCGGGCGGAGCGCGAGGCAAGGGAGCTCAGCCGGCGGCTGGCGGCGGTGGAGCAGGAGCTTGCCGGCAACGCCGCTCCCGGTCCGCCGCCGGCCAGCCGGTCCGTCACCACGACCATGGCCTAGGAAGCCGATGCGCAGCATCGCTGCCGCCGAGGTCGAGCGGGTGCTCGATTTTCCGAGCCTGGTCGACCGGCTGCAGCGCATGTTCCAAGAGGGCTGCGAGGTGCCGCCCCGGCACCATCACGCCATCGATGTGCCCGACGCGGCGAAGGCGATGCTGCTGTTGATGCCGGCCTGGCAGGTCGGGCGTCATATCGGCATCAAGCTGGTAACCGTGTTTCCCGACAACGCCGGCCGATCGCTGCCCTCGGTCATGGGCACCTATTTCTTGCTGGACGGCAAGACCGGCCGGCCGGAAGCGCTGATCGACGGCCCCATGCTCACCCTGAGACGCACCGCCGCCGCCTCGGCCTTGGCCGCGCGCTTCCTCGCCCGCGAGGATGCCAAGTCGATGCTCATGGTCGGCACCGGGGCGCTGGCGCCGCACCTGATCGAGGCGCATGCGTCGGTGCGCGCGATCCGCGAGGTGACGGTCTGGGGTCGCGATTTCGCCAAGGCGGAGGCGCTCGCCCGCCGGCTCTCCCGCCCGGGCCTCGCCGTGGGTGCGGCCGCCGACCTCGCCGCCGCGGTCGGCGCGGCCGATGTGATTTCCTGCGCCACCCTCTCGAAGACGCCGCTGATCCGGGGTGCCTGGCTCAAGCCCGGCCAGCATCTCGATCTCGTCGGCGCCTACACCCCGGAGATGCGCGAAGCCGACGATGCCGCCGTCAGCCGCTCGACCGTGTGGGTGGACACCAAGGCGGGCGCGCTCAAGGAAGCGGGCGACGTCGTGCAGCCGATCAGGTCCGGCGTGCTCGCCGAAACGGCCATCGCCGGCGATCTCTTCGGCCTTTGCCGGGGCGAGGCGAAAAAGCGCAGCCGACCCGAAGAGATCACCTTCTTCAAATCCGTCGGCACCGCGCTCGAGGATCTGGCGGCCGCCGAGCTGGTCGCCGAAAGGGTGGCAGCTTAGTCGATCTCGGCCGCGAGCCGAGCCAGCGCTTCGCCTTCGAGACGGCAGCTGACCGAGTCGGCGTAGACGCTCATGCCGAGCCGTTCATAGAAATGTCGGGCCGGATTGTCGTTTCGAACGCCGAGCGAAAGGCCGCCGCAGCCGGCCTCTTTGGCGCGTCGCGCCACGGCCGCCATGAGCCGCCGGCCGATCCCTTGGCCGCGCGCCGCTTCCTCCACAAAGAGGTCGGACACATAGATCGCGCGTGAACCGGTCCAGCCGCGATAAATGAAATAGAACTGCGCGATGCCGACGGGCTCGGTGTGGTTTTCGGCGAGATAGGCCCAAAACAACGGCTCGGCGCCGAAGCCGTCGCGGCGGACCGAGCCGGGCGTGAGCTTCGCCATCTCCGGCTTGCCGTGAAAGCCGGCATTGGCGGCAATGAGCCGCGCCACGGAATCAGCATCGGCGGCATGCGCGGGACGGATGAGGATTTCGGCCATGGGGCGGCGAAGTTACACCGCCCCGAGCAGCCTGTGCTATGAGGATGTCATGATGAAGACGGCTTCTCTCGAGCGGGTGTTCTGCGCCCTCGACACCACCGACCGCGCCTGGGCGCTCCGGATGGCGACGACGCTCGGGCGCGCGGCGGGCGGCGTCAAACTCGGGCTCGAATATTATGGCGCGCATGGACCGGCGGGGGTGCTGGCGGTGAGCGAGCTCGGCGTGAAAGTGTTCCTCGACCTCAAGTTCCACGACATCCCGAATCAGGTTGCCGGCGCCGTGCGCTCGGTCATCGAGAGCTGCCGGCCCTTCATGCTGACCGTGCACGCCGCGGGCGGGCGGGCGATGCTGAAGGCGGCCAGCGAGGCCGCCGCCGAGACGGCCGCGCGCACGGGCGCGCCGCGCCCCCTCGTCGTCGGCGTCACCGTGCTCACCAGCCTCGATGCGGGCGATCTCCAGAGCGTGGGCCAACTTGGTCCGGTGACCGATCAGGTAGAGCGCCTGGCTGAGCTCGCCATCGCCGCCGGCCTCGACGGTCTCGTCTGCTCGGCCGAAGAAGCGGCGGGTCTGCGCCAGCATCTGGGATCGGACCCGGTCCTGGTGGTGCCGGGGATCCGGCCGGCGTGGAGCGGCGCCGACGATCAAAAGCGCATCGTGACCCCCGCGGAAGCCGTCCGCCGCGGTGCCTCCTATCTGGTGATCGGACGGCCGATCACCCGGGCGACGGATCCGGCCGATGCGCTCCGCCGCATCGGGAGCGCATTGGCCGAGGCGGCATAGAGGATAGCGGGCGCGAGCGATGGTCGCAGTCAAGATATGCGGGCTCACCACGCCGCAAGCCGTGACCGCGGCGATCTGGGGCGGGGCTCGCTACCTCGGCTTCGTCTTCTACGAGCCTAGCCCACGCAACGTGACGCCGATCGAGGCAAAGCGGCTCATCGAAGGTGTTCCCGACGACATCACCATCGTGGCCCTCACCGTCGATGCCGACGACCGGAAGCTGGCGGAGATCGTCAGCATCCTCAAGCCCAGCCTGTTGCAGCTCCATGGCGGCGAGACCCCGCTCCGGGTCTCCCAGGTGCGCGCCCGCTATCATCGCCCGGTGCTGAAGGCGGTGGCGATCTCCGGCCGCGGCGATCTGGCGACCGCCAAGCGCTACGAGGTGGCGGCCGACCTGCTCTTGTTCGATGCCCGCCCGCCCAAGGGCGCCTTGCTGCCCGGCGGCAACGGGATCGCCTTCGACTGGCGCCTCCTCACCAAACAGACCTGGCGCAAGCCCTGGATGCTCTCGGGCGGGCTCACCGCCGGCAACATCGCCGAAGCGGTCCGGCTGACCAAGGCCACCATCGTCGACGTCTCCTCCGGCGTCGAAGACAAGCCAGGCGTCAAATCCCCTGAAAAGGTTGCGAATTTCCTCGCCGTCGCCAACCCGCTGTAGGGCGGCAGGACATCTTGACATGGCATCATTTTGATGCCATCTATCTGACGTGCCGAAGCGCCGATCGCAGAGCGTCAAGCGTAAGCCGACGCATGACCTGGCAGCTATCAAGGCGGCATATAGCGATCCGGCCAAGATACGGCGAACCGTCACCGCGGCTCGCGATGCGATGGCGATGGGCTTCGAGACCCAAGATGTGGTGGATGTGATCCAGGGAATGTCTCGCCGCGACTTTGACAAGTCGGCCACAGCCCACAACGACATTCGGCAGTGGATGGATTCGTATATGCCCGTGGTCGATGGAGTGACGCTATACCTGAAGTTCACGACCGATGGAGACGGGAACCTCCTCCTCACCTCATTCAAGAAGGCCGACTTATGAAGGCGAAGATTGGAGCGGCAAGGCACATGGAAACACGGCCGTGCCTGTCTTGCGGGCAGGGTGCGATGCGCCGCGGGGAAAGACGGGAAACGATCAAGGTAGATGGCTATGAGCATGCCTACATGCAGCCCGGTTGGTATTGCGACTCATGCGAGGATGGCGTCCTCGTCGATGAGGACAACATGGTCGCGGACGCGGCGTTGCGCGAGGCCAAGGCTCACGCGAAGGGTGCGCCCATCACGCCGCTTGGCATTCGCGCAGTGCGCGAGCTCCTGCATCTATCGCAGCGCGACGCCGGGAGGATTTTTGGCGGCGGGGCAAGAGCATTTCAGCGGTACGAATCCGGAGCGGTCGCTCCAAGCACCGGTATGGCGAACATGCTGCGCCTTGCGCTTGAGCAGCCAGGAGTATTTCGGCGCGCGCTGAAGCAGAAAGATCTGTTCAAGAGGCGTGGCCACCTCGTGGCACCTTCATCGAGGGAGATCGGTCTCATTCGGAACGCGGCGACGGACGATGCGCTCGCCAGCATCGTCAGGCGCGTCTATCCGGAGGCGTTCCCAGGTGGAAATGGGGGAAAACGCCAGAAGTCGGCGCCGACTGCGAAATAGTCACCCTTCCTTGGACCACGGCCGAAAATGGACAATGTGAAGGCGGACGCGCGTTGTGCCATAGCGATCGGCGCAATCCGGTGGAACCCGGATTTCAATCAGTAAGGGCAAGCTCTAGGCGCTCTTCATACCCGTTTTCCTTGCACGCCATCCGTTCCCGGCCGCAATATGCCGGCCCATTTCGGAGCCTCCCCTTCTTGGAGCGTCCAATGACGGCAAGGGCCGCCGCCAACACCTATCGCGCCGGGCCGGACGAGCGCGGCCATTTCGGCATCTATGGCGGCCGCTTCGTCGCCGAGACCCTGATGCCGCTGGTGCTCGAGGTGGAGAAGGCCTACCTCGGCAGCCGCGCGGATGCGGGCTTCCAATCCGAGTTCGAGTATTACCTCAAGCACTATGTCGGGCGGCCGAGCCCGCTCTTCTTCGCCCAGAACCTCACGCGGCATTTCGGCGGGGCGAAGCTCTACTTCAAGCGCGACGAGCTCAACCACACCGGCGCCCACAAGGTGAACAACTGCCTGGGCCAGGCGCTTCTCGCCAAACGCATGGGCAAGACCAAGATCATCGCCGAGACCGGTGCGGGCCAGCATGGCGTGGCGACCGCCACCGTCTGCGCGCTCTTCGGCATGGAATGCACGGTCTTCATGGGTGCCGAAGACATCCAGCGCCAAAAACCCAATGTCGAGCGCATGCGCCTCTTGGGCGCCGAGGTGCGCCCGGTCACCTCGGGCTCGAGCACGCTCAAGGACGCGATGAACGAGGCGCTCCGGTTCTGGGTCGCCAAGGCGGAGACGCATTTCTACATCATCGGCACGGTTGCCGGCCCGCATCCCTATCCGATGATGGTGCGCGACTTCCAGTCGGTGATCGGCCGCGAGACCCGCCTGCAGATGCTGGAGGCCGAGAACCGGCTGCCGGATACGCTGGTGGCCTGCATCGGCGGCGGCTCGAACGCCATGGGCCTCTTTCATCCGTTCCTCGACGATGGCGATGTCCGCATGATCGGCGTGGAGGCGGCGGGCCACGGCATCGAGACCGGCAAGCATGCCGCCTCGCTCACCGGCGGGCGCCCGGGCGTGCTGCACGGCAACCGCACCTATCTCCTGCAGGACCCCGACGGGCAGATCCAGGAAGCGCATTCGATCTCCGCCGGGCTCGACTATCCCGGCATCGGACCGGAGCATGCCTGGCTCAACGATATCGGCCGGGTCACCTACGCCAGCGCCACCGACGATGAGGCGCTCGCCGCCTTCCAGCTCTGCGCCCGCCAGGAAGGCATCATCCCGGCTTTGGAGCCGTCGCACGCGCTGGCCCATGTCGCCAAGATTGCGCCGACGCTGCCCGCCGATCATCTCGTGGTGATGAATCTCTGCGGTCGCGGCGACAAGGACCTGGCTGCGGTGCTGGGCCATCTGGAAGCGCGGGGGCGGCCCGTATGAGCGGCCGCATCGCCCGGAAATTCGCCGCGCTCAAGGCCGAGGAGCGCGGCGGCCTCGTCGTGTTCGTGACCGCGGGCGATCCCAACGCCGAGACCTCGCTCGCCCTCATCAAGGGCTTGCCCGCCGCCGGAGCGGATCTCATCGAGCTCGGCATGCCGTTCACCGATCCCATGGCCGATGGCCCGGCGATCCAGGCCTCCTCGCTCAGGGCACTCAAGGCCGGCGCCAGCCTGCGGTCGGTCTTGGAGCTGGTCGGTGCCTTCCGGAAGGGCGACGACACCACGCCGATCGTACTCATGGGCTACTTCAACCCGATCTACAGCTATGGCGTCGAGCGGTTCCTCGCCGATGCGCTGGGTGCGGGCGTCGACGGCCTCATCATCGTCGATCTGCCGCCGGAAGAAGACGACGAGCTGTGCCTGCCGGCGCTCGAGGCCGGGCTCGCCTTCATTCGCCTGGCCACGCCGACGACGGACGACCGCCGCCTGCCGAAGGTGCTGACCCACACCGCGGGTTTCGTCTACTACGTCGCCATCACCGGCATCACCGGCACCGCCGCCGCCGATGTCGTCGCCGTCACCCGCTCGGTCACGCGCCTGCGCCGCGCCACCGCCCTGCCGATCGCGGTCGGCTTCGGCATCCGCACGCCCGAGCAGGCGGCCGCGATCGCGCGGGTCGCCGATGCCGCCGTGGTCGGGACCGCGGTGGTGCAGACCGTCGCCGACAATCTCGATCAGGCCGGCCGGCCGAAACCCGGGCTCATCGATGCCGTGCTGGGGCTCGTCTCGGCGCTGGCCGCAGGGGTGCGCCGCGCCCGCAAAGCGGCATGAAGCATCCGAGGTCGCGATGAACTGGCTCACCAATTTCGCGCTGCCGAAGATCCGGGCACTGGTGCGCAAGGCGGATGTTCCGGACAATCTCTGGCACAAATGCCCGGCTTGCGGGCAGATGATCTTTCACCGGGATCTCGAGACCAACCTGCATGTCTGCCCGCACTGCGCCCATCATCTGCGCCTGCCGACCGAGAAGCGGTTGGCGATGCTGTTCGATGACGGGCTCTATCAGGGGATCGAGCTGCCCCGGGCGCCGGTCGATCCGCTCCGCTTCCGCGACCGCAGGCGCTATGCCGAGAGGCTGAAGGAGGCGCAGACCAAGACCGGCCATGACGAGGCGATCGTGGTCGCCCATGGAACCCTGGGCGGCATGCCGGTGGTCGCCGCCGCCTTCGACTTCGATTTCATCGGCGGCTCCATGGGTGCCGCGGTCGGCGAGGCCTTTCTGGCGGCGGCCAAGCTCGCGGTCCTGCAGCAGGCGAGCCTGATCGCCATACCGGCCTCGGGTGGGGCTCGCATGCATGAGGGCATTCTCTCCCTCATGCAGATGCCCCGCACCATCCTCGCCGTCGAGGAGGTCAAGGAAGCCGGCTTGCCCTATATCGTCGTCTTGACCGACCCCACCACCGGGGGCGTCAGCGCCTCCTTCGCCATGCTGGGCGATGTGCACCTGGCCGAGCCGGGTGCGACGATCGCCTTTTCCGGAGAACGGGTGATCCAGGACACCATCCGGGAAAAGCTCCCCGAAGGCTTCCAACGCGCGGAGTACCTGCTGGAGCACGGCATGGTCGATGCCGTGGTGACCCGGAAGGAGCTGAGGGACACGCTCATCCGGCTCCTCCGGCTCTTACGCCAGCCGAAGCCGACGGCGGAGGTCCTGGCCTTGCCGCGGGCCGATCTGCAGATCCCGGCGCCGGAGAGCAAGGCTTAGGGACCAGCACTTGCCGAGCCCGGCCGAGCGCATTCACCGGATCCTCGATCCCCTCAAGCACGGACGCACTCATCCCGGCGAGTTCACGCTCACCAAGATCCGCACGCTGCTCGACCGTCTGGGCAATCCCGAGCGCCGCCTGCCGCCGGTCATCCACGTCGCCGGCACCAATGGCAAGGGCTCGCTCGTCGCCTTCCTCAGGGCCTTCCACGAAGCCGCCGGGCGCCGGGTGCATCTCTACACCTCGCCGGATCTAGTGCGCGTCAATGAGCGTATCTATGTGGCCGGCGCCGACATCGCCGATGAGCCCCTGGCCGCGCTCTTGGAGGAATGCGAGCGCGCCGGAAGCGGTCTCGGCATTCAGCATTTCGAGATCCTGACCGCGTCCGCCTTCCTCGCCTTCACGCGGACACCAGGCGACGTGACCCTGCTCGAGACCGGTCTCGGCGGGCGCTTGGATGCGACCAACGTGGTCGACCGGCCGGCCTTGACCGCGCTCACGCCGATCTCCCTCGACCACATGGCCTTCCTCGGCGACACGGTGGCGCTCATCGCCAAGGAGAAGGCGGCGATCATGAAGCCGGGCGTGCCCTCGGTGATCGGCCCGCAGCCTCCGGAGGCGCTCGCCGTGATCGAGGCCCGAGCGACGGAGGTGGGGGCGCCGCTCAGCCGTTGCGGCAGGGAATGGCGGGCGACCGCGACCGCCGGCGGCATGGTCTATGAAAGCACCCAGGGGCGCCGCGAACTACCGAAGCCGGGCCTCATCGGCCTGCACCAGGTGCCCAATGCGGCAACCGCGATCGCCTGCACCGAAGCGGTGCCGGCGCTTCCCGTCGGGCTGGACGCCATCCGCACCGGGCTTGCAACCGTGCGCTGGCCAGCCCGCATGCAACGCCTCGCCCGCGGGCCGCTCGTCGATCTTCTGACGGCGGATTGGGAGGTCTGGCTCGACGGCACCCACAACGAGGACGGCGCCCGGGTCATTGCCGAGACCTTCAGAAGCTGGCCGGCGAGGCCGCTCTATCTCGTCTTCGGGGTGATCAAGAGCCACGATCCCAGGAGCATCTTGCGGCAGTTCAAGGAGCTGGTCACCGCCATGCGGGCGCTGGCCATCCCCGGCGACATCAGCAGCCACGATGCCGCGACGATCGTCGCCGGCGCCGAGGCCGAAGGCATCGAGGTCGCACCCGCGACCGGCCTTGCCGAAGCCGTCGCCGGCTTGAAGGCGCGCCACGGCGAGAACGGCCCCGCGCGGCTGCTCATCTGCGGCTCGCTCTACCTGGCCGGTGCGGTGCTCAAGGAGAATGGGTAGCCGGCGCTCCCCTTGCCGAACCAATATCTCCGGTACAACCTACGAAACCGATACGACGTCCAGGCCGATTCCACGATGCGCCGCGACGCGCCCAGGCATTCCAAGCCCCAGCCGCCCTCGCGCATGACGCTCTACAGAAGCGGGCAACGAGTGCGCGGGCTGCGCAGCCGCCGGCTCTGGATCGTCGACCCGCCGCAATCGGCGGTCGAGGCGGCGGTCAAGAAGATCGCACGCAACGAGCCAGCCGAGATCCGCTTCGTTCAGCGCAATGTCGACCGGGCCGGTTGGAAATAGGACATGGTCATAACGCGGAGCGACGTCGTGACGGTCGCAGACAGAGGCTCGCTCCACCCGAACCGAGATCTTGCATCAGACTGTCCAAGGTCTCACCGACGAGCTTTCTTGCGCGCTGGAGAATTGTAGTCCCTCTTCTGCTTGCCGGGCTTCTTGGCCGCTTGAACCGCGCGCGCACGCTGCTTGGCACCCGCCTCCTCGAAGATGTCACGATCGACCGGAAGTACCACCGCTGCATCGACCCAGTCGGCGGCCGTCGTCGCGGGAATTGCGGCAAGATCCTCGGCCGTTGGCCCACGCTTCGCCCGTTCCAGATCGATTCGGGGGGGCCGGGTATCACTCATGGTACAAAGCCGCCTCCTCGGCGGTGGCAAAGCGAGCCGAGATCAACCGACAGCGACCGGCCCGCATGGTGTAGACGGCGAAGATAACATGGCCTGCGAACTCGCCGAGCGCCTGATGGACCACTTCGCCGCGTTTCCGGGTGTCCTGGCGTACAAGCACGCGTCCTTGGAAGATCTGCCGCGCGGCGGCCAAATCAAGTCCGTGCTTCTCGAAGTTGACGTCCGACTTCGCCGGATCCCACTCGAAATCATGCTCGCCCTGGGGTAAGCGACGGACGCTATATCGCCGCGGCATCTTGATTCACCCTCGCCAGCCGGTGGACGGCTGGGGTCCCCCTCTAAGCCGAACTTTACCCTGTGTTTTGCGATAAGCGCTTGAGCTGTTTGACTGTCTGCGGCTTTTCGGCTGCTTTTGTGTCCATGTAGATAGAGGGATA